>JANSYR010000010.1 GCA_024742285.1 bacterium
GGTCCAGCGGCCAGTACTGGCTGTGCTCGAAAGTCCGGAAGCCGTCCAGGACCAGCGGCTCTTGCGGGCACGTTCTCGGTCTCATGGACTCGTGGAACAGAAGGCAATGTCGGCCCAACCGATCGCTGAGCCGGCGAACGGTCGAGTGCGAGACGCGCTTGGCCCGGGCGATCTGGCGGAAGCCGGCACAGCTCACCAGGAGGTGAAACACGTCCTCGAGGAGATCGCCTCGCCTCAACCAGTAGGACGGGGAGAATGTCTGTGAACTGAAGTAGCGGCCGCAGTCGGTACAGCGGTACCGCTGGATCCGGCGCGGCCGGGCCTCTCGTTCGTAGAAGCCCTTCTTCTGAAAGCGCCAACCGGTCGGATCTGCATGGAAATCACAGTCGGGGTTGGGGCAGTAAGGTGGGCGGCGAGGGACGTGCAGCGTCGGCATGCAGACCGACATCGCAGGATGCGTGCCGGGTGCAGACTACGGTCCACGTCTCAGTCGGCGCGGTCGACGGGCCGAATGGGCATCGGCTCCGGTGCTCGAGGCGGCTCCGGTCCGTCGTCGTCCTTCACGATCTTGGTCGCCATCGCGAGCATCGAGGCGATGTCGCTCAGATTCGCGGGGATCACCAGGCTGTTGGCCTCCTTCGCGAGCTCGCCGAACTGCGCGACGTACTGCTCGGCGACGCGGAGCTGCATCGCCTCGTGGCCTCCGGGCGCCTCGACCGCCGAGGCGACCTCGCGCAGTCCGCTCGCGGTCGCGGTCGCGACGGCTTCGATCGCCGCCGCCTCGCCCTGCGCCTCGTTGATCTGCTGCTCGCGCTTCGCCTCGGACTCCTTGATCACCTTCTGTTTCTGGCCTTCGGCGCGGTTGATCTCCGCGTCGCGAACGCCCTCCGACTCGAGCACGACCGCGCGCTTCTCGCGCTCCGCGCGCATCTGCTTCTCCATCGCCTCGATCACGTCGGCGGGAGGATTGATGTTCCGGATCTCGTAGCGGAGGACCTTCACGCCCCAGGGATCGCTCGCGACGTCGACTTCGCTCACGACGTTCCCGTTGATCAGGGCGCGCTCCTCGAAGGTGCGGTCGAGATCGATCTTGCCGATCTCGCTGCGGAGGGTCGTCTGGGCGAGCTGGACGATCGCGAAGATGTAGTCCTGGATCCCGTAGGAGGCTCGCTCGGGGTCGAGGATCTGCATGTACAGCACACCGTCGACGCCGACCTGCACGTTGTCCTTCGTGATGCAGATCTGCTCCGGGATGTCGATCGCCATCTCCTTGAGGGAGTGCTTGTAGGCGATCCGCTCGATGAACGGAACGAGGATGTGGAAGCCGGCCCGGAGGGTCCGGCTGTACTTGCCGAGGTTCTCGATCACATAGGCGTGCTGCTGTGGAACGATCGTCGCGGTCTTGGCGATCACCACGATCGCGAGGAGGACGACGCCGATGATGGCGATGGTGAAGAGCTCCATGACGGTGGTCTCCTGTCTCGAGAGGGCGGGTGCGTCGAGGGCTTCGAGGGTATCGGGGGCTTCGGAGTCCCGGAAGCGGAGCGGCTACTCGGCGCGAACGTCGACGACGAGGCCCTCGGTCCGCTCGACGACGCAGGCGCCGCCTTCCTGGATCGGTGCGTCGCCGACGTTTCGAGCGGTCCATGTCGCGCCCCGCAGCATGATCGAGCCGCGAGCGCCCGCTGCGATGGCTTCGCTCGCGACCCCGCGATCACCGGCCAGGCCTTCGCGGATCTCTCCGTCCGGCGGCGGGCGCAGTCGCGTGTAGAGCGCCTTGCGGAAGAAACCGAAGGAGGCCGTCGCGAGCGCCGCGAAGAGGAGCCACTGGCCCCAGATCGGGAGAGTGGCCCCGCCGAGCATCACGAGTCCGGTCAGAAGGGCGGAGGCGCCGAGAAAGACGAGGTAGAACTCGAGATCGACGATCGCGATCTCGGCGACGAGCAGGAGCGCACCGACTGTGATCCAGCCCCACCAGGGCATGACTCGACTCCTCGGAAGGGGACGCGCGAGGAACATAACAGATCCGTCTCGACCGTCCGATCCTCCGTTCGGACCAGGCGGGTCACTCTTGGGGCGGCGAGCGTCGGATCGTCTCGAAGGCAGGCTCGAGAAGCGCTCGTTCAGGCCTCCCGTCGGACCTCGTCCGTCGCTCCCGCCTCGTGCGGAATGGGGGCGGGCTATCGGAAGGGGAACGGGCTTCCCGCGTCGCTCGTCAGGCACCAGGTCGCGAGGCTTGCCGCGCCGGTTCCCAGCACGACCGCGACGAACACGAGCGCGAGGACGGCGGCGAAGCACCGCACCGCGAACGGGTGCCTTCGTGGCGTGCGCACGAAGCCGTCGGGGATTTCGGTCACGCCGACGGGGTTCACGCGGGGAGGATCGATCATGCGGGAGACTACGATTTCCGTCCCGAGCGGGTTACACGAGTCCCTGACCGCGCAGCAGCTCGCCGTAGAAGCCGATGGCGATCGAGACCGTGACCCCGGTCAACATCAGGCCCTCGCGTTCGGCGTCGTCGGGGAAGTCGAGGGCGAAGTGGGCCCGGTCCTGGCGGTCCGCAAAGCGGAAGAGGAAGTAGTGGGCGGGATTGGTGAGCGCGGAGAGCGGCACTTCGGCGATCGTCTCGACCTCGCCCGGGTGGGGCCGGAGATCGATCGGGGGGCGAACCAGCGCGATCGTCGGGACGACCCGGAAGCCGCTGTGGCTCACGTAGTCACCGAGGCATCCGAGGACCTCGACGCGATCGGGATCGAGCCCGATCTCCTCCTCGGCTTCGCGGATCGCCGTCTCGATCGGCGTCGCGTCGCCGTGATCCGCGCGCCCGCCGGGAAAGACCCAATGGCCCGGGAAGGAGATCCCGTGATGGCGCTGAGTCACGATCAACGTGGGTTCCGCTTCCCGCAACACGACCGCGAGCAGGACCGAGGCGGGGGTCGCCTTCGCGCGATCCTCGAGGCTCACCCGGGGTTCGAGGTGCGGGTTCTCGAGCTCCCGAGCCGCCCGTCCGACCGGTCCCGCGAAGTGGGCGCGCAGACTCTCCTCCGTCGGACGGAGCGCCGGCCGCACGAGCGCAGACTCGTGGATTCGGAGCTTCTCGGCGGCGTCGAAGCGGCGACGCTGCTCCTCGTCGATGGTCGGGTTCGACATGCGGGCCTGCGAGGGCATGGGGGAGCGGTCGGTCGAGCTCATGGGGCCGTTTCGGCGAGCGCCTTTCCACGCCAGGCCTGCTGGATCACGTAGGCCCGGATCGCTGCGCTCTCCTCGGCGTCGAGCTGCTCGCCGAAGGCCGCCATGCCGTTCTGTCGGAGCGCGCCACCCAGCACGACGCTGTCGAAGGCCGTCTGGTCGTGGAGATAGGCGGAGCCGCGCAGGTCCGGGATCAAGAGACCGGAGACCGCGTTCAAGCCGTGGCAGCCGAGACAGACGTCCTGGTAGATCGAGTACCCCTTGCGGATCGTCTCGGGCGAGGCCGTCTGCACCGGCGGATCGAAGGCCACGCGCTTCTGCCACTCGACCTCGGGCAGGGCGCCGTCCGCTCCGAGCTTGAACGTCAGGACGCGGCTCACGTTCGGCATGCTCTCCGAGCGCACGTACTCGCCGAAGACCAGCGCGAAGGCGCCGCCCCAGCCGACGTTGACCGAGACGTACTGCTCTCCGTCGAGCTCGTAGGTCATCGCCGGCGCGACGACGCCGGTCTGCGTCGGGAAGGACCAGAGCCGTTCGCCGTCGTTCGCCCGGAAGGCGACGAGCTCGCCGTTCGACGTGCCCTGGAAGACGAGATTGCCAGCGGTCGTGAGCGTTCCTCCGTTCCAGGTCCCCGGGTGTTCGACCCGCCACGCTTCCTTCTGCTGGACCGGATCCCAGGCGAGCAGCCGTCCCTTCACGAGGGCGCCGAGGGCGTCGCGCTCGGCCTGGTCGTCGGGGAGCGACCCCGTGATGCCGTCGATCCCGAGGTTCGGGGCGCCGGGGCGGTACTCGAAGCCGAACTCGTCCGGATGCCCGTAGTTCGCCGGGAAGTCGAGGACCGGGATGTAGACGAGCCCGGTCTCGGGGTTGAAGGACATGGGGTGCCAGTTGTGACCGCCGAGATAGGACGGCCAGGTGAGCTGGGGCCCGTCGCCGTAGCGCGCGTTCTCGGTCTCGACGGGGCGGCCGGTCTCCATGTCGACGTGACTCGCCCAGGTCGCGCCCATGAACTTCTCGGCCGACAGGAGCTCGCCCGTCTCGCGATCGAGGACGTAGAAGAAGCCGTTCTTCGGCGCCTGCATCAGGACCTTGCGGTCGCGGCCGTCGATCTCGAGCTCCGCGAGGATGATGTGCTGGGTCGCGGTGTAGTCCCAGGTCTCGCCGGGCGTGGTCTGGTAGTGCCAGACGTATTCGCCGGTGTCGGGCCGGAGTGCGACGATTGACGAGAGGAAGAGGTTGTCGCCCCCGCCCGGAGAGCGGATCGCCTGGTTCCAGGGCGTGCCGTTGCCGACGCCGATGTAGAGGAGGTCGAGATCGGGATCGTGGGCCATCGCGTCCCAGACCGTTCCGCCGCCGCCCCCGAGCGCCCACCACTCGCCGTTCCAGGTCTTCGCGGCCATCTCCATCGCGTCGTTCTCGAAGCCCTTCGCGGGGTTTCCGGGGACCGTGTAGAAGCGCCAGGCCAGCTCGCCGGTCGCGGCATCGTAGGCGGAGATGAATCCGCGGACGCCGTACTCGGCGCCGCCATTCCCGATCAGGACCTTGCCGCGGATCACGCGCGGGGCGCCGGTGATGGTGTAGGGGAGCGCCGGGTCCACCGTCGCGACCGACCATTCGACCTGGCCGGTTGCCGCGTCGAGGGCGATCAGACGACCGTCGAGCGCGCCGAAGTAGACGCGACCCTCCCAGACCGCGACCCCGCGGTTGACCACGTCGCAGCAGGCGTGCTTCTGCTTGTCCTTGGCGACCTGCGGGTCGTAGGTCCAGAGCTTCTCGCCCGTGCGCGCGTCGAGCGCGTGGACGATCGACCAGGCGGAGGTCGCGTACATCACACCGTCGACCACGATGGACGTCGCTTCGATTCCTCGCTCCGTCTCGAGATCGAAGGACCAGGCGAGGCCGAGGTCGGACACGTTCTGGGTATCGATCGTGTCGAGGGGACTGAAGCGCTGTTCCGAGTAGGTCCGGCCGTAGCTCATCCAGCTGCCGGGCTCGCTGTCGGCGGCGAGGAGGCGCGCGCTCCCGACCGCCGCCGCCGCGCTGGGCTTCGCGGGGCCGGCTTCCTCCCTCGGGCCGCCCGGGAGGCAGGCGAGCGCGCAGGCGGCAACGAGCAGGGCGGGCAGAGCGAGACGGAGCACGGGCACGGGCATGGTCTTCTCCAATCGGCGCGCCGAGGCGCGAAGTCGGCCGATGCTAGCGCGCGAAGGGAGGGAGCTGCCGACTGTCGGTCTTCCAGGCGCTTCGGAAGACGGCAACGGGAGCCTCGGTTCGGCGCTGCTGCAGCCAGAACACGCCGTCGAGGTCGCCGCTGTTGCCGCGGGTCCCCAGGAAGTCGACGAGGCCGTCCCCGTCGAGATCGCGGGGCACGAACACGTCGTACATCCCGCGCACGCGACGGGATACGTCGTGGCGCATCCACGCTTCGGTGGCGTCCGCCGGTTGCTCGAACCACCAGATGCCGGCGCCGCGATGGAGGAAGCCCGGGTCGGGGGTCTCCGTCTCGCGCGGGTCTTCGCTGTAGCCGCCGGAGAAGAGATCGAGGCGACCGTCGCCGTCGACGTCCACGAGGGTGAGGGCGTTGGGCGAATCGGGCAGGGCCCAGCCGATGCGATGCGCAGTCCAGGGCGCGTCGAGTCGCTCCGGTTGCTCCAGCCAGACGATGCTCCAGACCGTGTCGTTGACGGCGATGTCGAGTCGGCCGTCGGCGTTCAGGTCGGCGAAGGCCAGCTCGAATCCGGAGAGGCCCTTGGGAAGGCCGAGCCAGCGGATCGGTTGGGGGTTCGCGACGGCGATCGGCCAGGTCACCCAGCCGTCCTCGCGGTTCTCGTGGACGACCATGCGGGACTCGCCCCGGGAGCCCGCGAGCACGTCGAGGTCGCCGTCGGCGTCGAGGTCGACGGGACGCGCGTTCACCGGAACGACGTACTCGGCGAGGGGCGATTCCCGCCACGCGTCGGGATCGGCCGGGTCGCCGTCGAGCTCGAAGATCGAAACGGGAGAGCTCGCCACGTCCATCGAGCCCTTGCCGCTGGGCATCGGGATGGACTTGTTGGTCGCGACGACCTCGAGCTCGGGGTCGTCGTCGAGGTTCGCCGCGTACACTCGGATCCAGGATCCGCGATCGCGTGTCGCGGTCGGGATCACCGATCGCCAGGCGGCAGCGCGCCGCGCCTGCGCGCCGCCGGGATTCTCGAAGTACGCGAGGTGGGCGTCTTCGCAGGCGACGACGAGGTCGAGATCGCCGTCCGCGTCGAGGTCGGCGAGGGCGGGGTCCTCGACCTCGGCCACGAGGGCGCCTTCGGCCAGCGTGACCGAGTGCCAGTCGTTCGGATCGCCGGTGCCGAAGGAGAGGCGCAGGTGGTCGCTGTCCTCGTGGACCACGACCAGGTCGTCGAAACCGTCTCCGTCGAGGTCGCCGATCGCGAGCCCGTCCGCGCCGCGGAGCCGCGTTTCGGCGAGGGCCGAATCGTCGATCCGATGCTCGACCCAAGAGATGAAGCGGCCGTCTTCCGCGCGGGCTTCGGTGAGACGATCTCCGACGCCGCGCTCGTCACGCGCGCAGCCGAGCACGACGACCTGGAAGAGGACGAGCGCGATTGCCCTCCGCGGGGTCACTCGGCGAGCTTCCCGCCCGCCTCCATCCAGCGCTTGATCACGTCCTGTCCCTCGCGCGGGTTGTAGAGGTCCTCCTGGCGGGAGAAGAGCCCGTCCCCGGCGTACTCGAGGATCGTGACGCAGCCGAAGCGGTAGACCTCGTCGCCACCCTTCGGGTCGGGCATCACCTGCCACGGGTAGTAGACCACGCGGTTGCCCTCGATCACGTGCCAATCGACCGGAAAGACCATCATCGGGACGGGCTTCATCACCTCGAGGATCGCCTTGCGGATCGCTTCGCGCCCCTGGAAGGTGCCCAGGTGGCGTTCGACCCAGACGCCGTCCTCGCTGTGGAGGTCGGCCCAGGCGTTCCAGTCGCCCGAGTCTCCGACCTCCACGAAGTGGTGATAGGCGGCTTCGACTTCAGCGCGGTCGAAAGTAGGCATGGATGGCGTCTCCTCGGGGTTTTCGGATTGCGCGAGGCTAGCTGCTGAACACCAGACCTTCGAACCCGCCGTTCTCCCGCCACTTCGCGAGCTTCTCGAAGAACTGGATCGAGCCCCCGCCGTAGGGCGAGTTCTGCTGGGCCAGCGGGTTGTCGTGGCCTTCGTTGTTGTAGTAGCCCGGCGTGCAGTCGGGGCTCCCGATCACGCCGACGCCGCTCATCGACTTCTCGATGATCTCACCGACCCAGGCCGCTTCGGCCGCGGGCGTCGCCTCGATCGTCGAATGTCCGTTCGAGCGGGCGTGCTCGATCAGCTGCGTCACGTGGGTGGAGAGCTCTTCCAGCATGTGGGGGAAGTTCGCCGTGAAGCCGCCCTGCGTCTGGCTCAGAATGAAGCAGTTCGGGAAGCCGTGGGCGTGCATGCCATGGAAGGTGCGTACGCCGTCCTTCCAGTGCTCGGTGAGCGTGCGTCCTCCGCGGCCGACGGTCTCGTAGCCCGCACGACGGCTGTACTCCGTCCCGACCTCGAAGCCGGTCGCGAAGATGATGCAGTCGACCTCGTATTCCTTGTCGTCGACGACGAGGCCCTTCGCGGTGATCCGGTCGACGCCCTTGCCGTCGGTGTCGACGAGTTCGACGTTCGGACGGTTGAAGGTCGGCAGGTAGTCGTCGTTGAAGCAGGGCCGCTTGCAGAACATCTTGTAGTAGGGCTTCAGCTTCTCCGCGGTCTCGGGGTCGTCGACGAACGCGTCCACGCGGGCGCGGATCTCCTCCATCTTCTCGAAGTTCGCGGTCTCGAGCAGGGCAGGGAGGTCGAGGTTCGCGCCGCCGTCGGCTTGTGCCGCCCGCGTGGCGAGATTCACGGTCTTGCCGATCAGGTCGGTCCAGCCGTCGTTCACGAGGTCTTCCGGTTGCGGAACGCCCGTGACGAGGTTGTTGAAGCTCTCCATCCGGTGCTTGTGCCAGCCCGCCTCGAGGGAGCTCGCCCAGGCTTCGTCGGTCGGCGCATTGCCGCGGACGTCGACGGTCGAGGGCGTTCGCTGGAAGACGTAGAGCTGCTGGGCCGCGGCTCCCACGTGCGGGACGCACTGGATCGCGGTCGCACCCGTCCCGACGATCGCGACGCGCTTGTCGGCGAGGCCCTCGAGGTTTCCCTCCGCGGTCCCTCCGCTGTAGTCGTAGTCCCAGCGACTCGTGTGGAACGTGTGCCCTTCGAAGTCCTCGAGCCCGGGGATGCCCGGGAGCTTCGGCCGATTGAGCGGGCCGGTCGACATCGTCACGAAGCGCGCGCGCAGACGGTCGCCCCGGCTCGTCGAGACGATCCAGCGCTGCGCCTCGTCGTCCCATCGCAGCGCCTCGACCTTCGTCTGGAAGAACGTCTTCTCGTAGAGCCCGAAGTGGCGCCCGATCGCGCCCGCGTGGGCGAGGATCTCCTTCGCGAACGAGTACTTCTCGCGCGGCAGGTAGTCGAGCTCCTCGAGGAGCGGCAGGTAGATGTAGGACTCGATGTCGCACTGGGCGCCGGGATAGCGGTTCCAGTACCAGGTCCCGCCGAAGTCGCCGCCCGCCTCGATGATCCGCACGTCCTCGATCCCCGACTGGACGAGGCGGGCGCTGGTCTGAAGGCCGCCGAAGCCCCCGCCGATCACGACCACTTCGCACTCGTCCATGCACGGCTCACGCGGCGTCGCTTCGCCGACGTAGGGGTCGTCGAGGTAGCGGGCGAAGCGGCCCTCGACGTTCACGTACTGCTCGTTGCCTTCGGCCCGGATCCGCTTGTCGCGCTCCTTCAGGTAGCGCTCGCGCATCGCGTCGGCATCGAAGTCCTCGGGCAGACTGGTCAGGTTCTCGGCGGAGCTCATCGGATCGTCTCTCTCGCGGTCCCGCCGGCAGAGACTCGGGCGGACCGCACGCGGGGCGTGTGCCGTTCGGCGCTCGTCAGGGTGTAACCCATCGTTCGGGGCTTTTCCGAGACTCCGGGGTTCGTCGGCGTCGCCGCGTCGAAGGCTCGGAAAGCCCGGTATCCTCGCCCCGAGCCGCCGCGATCGGCGAGGGGAGGGGAGGGGCATGGAGTTCGGGTTCGTCCTGCCGAACCACGTCGGTGTCGAGGATCCCTACGACGTGGTCTCGATCGGCGTCCACGCCGAGATCGCGGGCTTCGATTCGCTCTGGGTGAACCACCATGTGATCAACGCGGGCTACGTCCGCGAGCGTCTCGGCACGCGTCCCTACCATGACGCCCTCGTCCTGCTGACGTGGCTCGCGTCCAGGACCGATCACGCGCGGCTCGGGACGAGCGTGCTCGTGCTCCCCTATCTCCATCCGATGGTGCTGGCGCGCGAGCTCGCGACCCTCGACCACCTCTCGGGCGGTCGACTGGTGGTCGGGGTCGGCGTCGGGAGCCTGCCCGACGAGAACGAAGCGATGGGCGTCCCGTACAAGGGGCGGGGGCGCTTCGCGGACGAGTTCCTCGACGTGATGGATCTCCTCTGGACCCGGGACGAGGCGAGCTTCGCGGGCGAGCACTTCTCCTTCGAGGACGTGATCTCCTCGCCGAAGCCCCTGCAACGACCACGACCGCGGATCCTCGTGGGTGGGAACAAGCGGGCTTCGATGCGTCGCGTCGCGCAACGGGGAGACGGTTGGCATCCGCTGATGCTCTCGCCCGAGGGCGTGCGGAACCGCATGGACTTCCTGCGCGAGGAGGCTGCGTCCGCCGGGCGCCCGGAGGTCGCCGAACGGGTCTCGGTGCGCGTCGACATGAGTCGGGTCCACCCAGGGACCGTCGCCGAATACGCCGAAGCGGGGGTGAGCGAGCTCGTCGTCGGCCTGGGCACCGCCGACGTGACCGCGATGCGCGACGAGATCGATCGATTCGCCGAGGCGATGCTCTCGGGGCGGTGATCTGCGCGAAGGCGCGAGGCTGCTAGGTTCGATCCATGCCCGACGCCGACGAGTTCCTGTCGCGAATCGGCCTGCCGAACGCGACGGCCCGGAGCGCGGTCGCCGGGATCTCTCTGGTCGTCGTGGTCGCCCTCGTGTTCCTCGATCGGGCACGGTCCGTGCTCCTGGCGGCGCGGGACGCCGTGATCTCCGGCGCCGACGTGCTCTTCGTCGTCTCGGCGAACGTCTCGCTCGTCGTGCTCGCGATCATCGCCCTCCATCCGGTCGGTCGTCTTCGCCTGAGCCCCGACGACGAGGGGCCCGAGTTCGGGACCGGGGCCTGGCTCGCGATGCTCTTCTCCGCCGGCCTCGCCTCGGGCCTCCTCTACTGGGCGACGGCGGAGCCCCTCCTGCACGCGGCGGCGAATCCGTTCCTCGAGGACGGCGCTTCTGGCGACGAGGCAGCGCGTGTCGGCCTCCGGGTCACGATGTTCCACTGGGGGCTTCACGGGTGGGGATTCTACGTTCTGGCCGCCCTCGCGATCGCGATTCCGGTCCACCGCGATGGCGCCGCGCTCCGGTTCCGCGAGATCCTGGGGGCGACCCGGAACGGCGTCGGTGCGCGAGGGGCTTCGGGCTCGGCGCTCGACCTGCTCGCGATCTTCGGCACCGTGTGCGGCGTCGCGACGTCGATCGGCCTCTCGGCGAGCAGCATGAACGCCACCCTGGCGGGACTCTTCGGCGGCGGCGCGGAAGCGCCTCTCGACGTCCGTGTCCAGGTCGGGATCATCGCCGTCGTCGCCGGACTCGGAATCGCATCGGCGCTCTCGGGGGTCGCACGCGGGATCCGCTGGCTCTCGACGCTGAATGCGTGGGTGAGTCTCGGATTGATGTTCGGCTTCCTGCTGCTCGGGCCGACCGCGGACGTGCTGGCGTTGATCGGTTCGAGCTTCGTCGACTATGCGTCGACGGCGCCCGCACTCGGCCTCTTCGTCGGTGAGTCGACGGCGGATCGCGCCTGGCAGGCGGACTGGACGATCTTCTACTGGGCCTGGTGGCTCGCATGGACGCCCTTCGTCTCGCTCTTCATCGTCCGGATCTCTCGCGGCCGGACGATTCGCGAGCTGGTCGTGGGCGTCACTCTGCTGCCCACCGCGGCCACGCTCGTCTGGATGGGGCTCTTCGGGGGCACGGCGCTGCTCGAGGATCGCGCTGCCTCGGGCGCGATCTCCCGAGCCGTCGAGATCGACTACGCCCTCGGTCTCGTCGCGGTGATCGAGCAGCTCGCGTCGGGCCCTTGGGCGACTGCGCTCGTCGCCGTCGCGGCCTTCCTGCTCTTCACGTGGCTGATCACGAGTCTCGACTCCGCGACGTTGGTCCTGTGCGAGCTGATGGGGACGGCGGGCGTGCCGGCGGCCAAGGTCTTCTGGGGCCTCGCCGTGGCGGCGGTCGCCGCGATCCTGCTGGTCGTCGGTGGACTCACGGCGCTGCAGGCGGCGTCGATCGTGATCGGTCTCCCGCTGGCCCTCGTGCAGCTCGGCGCGGCGGGGCTGCTTCTCCTGAGGGTCCTGCGCGGTCGCGTCTGATCGCAGGGCATCGCTTCGTCGAGGCGCTCGACGCGGATCGCCCGCGTGGGGGCTCGGGCGTCTGCGAGACCCTCGCGATCATTTGTGCCGGATCGGGGTTCGCCTACGCTCCGCCGCGCGTCGCGAGGCGTTCGGTCCGGGCCGGGCCGCGGAGGGAAGGGCGTGAATCGACTGAAGGCGATTGGACTCGGATTCCTGGCGGCCAGCGTGTCCGCCTGCGGAAGCGAGGCTCCGGCCCCCGAGCGCTTCGCCGTGCCGGAGGGGGTGGAGGCGCCGACCCGGGAGGCCTGCGCCCACCGCGACGAGCGGAAGCTCGCGCTCTGGGGCGATCTCCACGTCCATACGATGCTCTCGTCGGATGCCTGGAACTACGATCTCCAGGTCCGGCCGGATGGCGCCTATCGCTACGCCTTCGGCGGCGAGACCAAGCTCCCGCCGAACGACGAGAACGGAATGGGGACGCGGATCGTTCGGATCGATCGACCGCTCGACTTCGCGGCGGTGACCGACCACGCCGAGTTCTTCGGCGAGCAGCTCCTGTGTACCGACGAGATCTCTCCCGCCTACTACACCGAAATGTGCAAGTCGATCCGGGACGCGACCGCGCCGACCGACTCCCCCCTCGGCTTCAAGATCATGCACCCGCTCCCATCGCGGGAAGAGGAAATCTGCGGCGAGGACGGAGCGCGATGTGCGGAGGCGCTCGAGAAGGGCTGGGCCGAGACGGTCGCCGCCGCGGAGCAGTGGAACGATACGAGCTCCGCCTGCGAGCGGACGACGTTCATCGCCTACGAATACAGCTCCTTCCGGCTCGGCTCGAACCTCCACCGCAACGTGATCTTCCGGGGGAGCGCCGTCCCGAAGCGCCCGATCAGCTACATGGACGTCCAGCGCGAATGGGAGCTCTGGTCGCTCCTCGACGCCCGGTGCAACGAATCCGCGACCGGCTGCGAGGCGATCGCCATTCCGCACAACTCGAACATCAGCAACGGTCGGATGTTCAACATCGATTACCCGGGTGCACACTCCATCGAGGAGGAGGCGGCCCGCGCTCGGCTCCGGATCAAGGTCGAGCCGATCGTCGAGATCATGCAGCACAAGGGCGACTCCGAATGTCGGCGAGGCCTGCCCGGCGTGATCGGCGTGGACGATGCGCTCTGTGACTTCGAGAAGTTCGAGAACAGCGCGTTCCGCTACCGCAATGGCGACGAGCCGCCGCGCGAGTGCTACGACGGCTTCCTGCAGGATTCGATTCCCCATCTCGGTCCGAACTGTCTCTCCCGCCGGAGCTACGTTCGATATGCGCTCGCCGACGGGCTCGCGGAGGAAGCGCGGATCGGGGTCAATCCGTTCAAGTTCGGCCTGATGGCGAGCACGGACACCCACAACGCGATGCCGGGCGGCGTCGAGGAGCGCAGCTGGCCCGGCCACCTCGGGATCGCCGACGGGACGCCCGAGGCGCGTCTGCGACCAGGCGACGGCGGCATGGGCAACTACGCGAACGGGCCGGGCGGGTTGATCGGCGTCTGGGCCGAGGAGAACGCCCGCGACGCGATCTTCGATGCGATGCAACGCAAGGAGGTCTTCGGGACCAGCGGGCCGCGGATCGAGCCGCGCTTCTATGGCGGGTGGGGGTTGCAGGCGGGCCTGTGCCGGCGCGCCGACGTCGTCGGCGAAGTGCTCGCTCGCGGCGTGCTGGCCGTACCCATGGGCGGCGATCTGCCGCCGCGGGTCGACGACGGCGGTCCGACCTTCGTGGTCACGGCCAGCCGCGATCCCGGGACCGCCGGTGCGCCGGGCGGGCTCCTGCAGCGGCTCCAGGTCGTGAAGGGCTGGGTCGACGACGAGGGCCTCGTTCACGAGCAGGTGGTCGACGTTGCGGGGGGTCCCAATGACGCCGACGTCGATCCGGCCACCTGTGCGCCGCGCGGGCCCGGTCACGACGCGCTCTGTGGCGTATGGCGCGACCCGGACTTCGACCCCGCGCGCCGGGCCGTCTACTACGCGCGCGTGGTCGAGAACCCGAGCTGCCGGTATCACGCCTGGCAATGCCTCGGTCTGCCCGAGGACGATCGGCCCGCCGGCTGCGACGACGACCTGATGCAAGACGTCCAGCAGGAGCGGGCCTGGACCTCGCCCATCTGGTACACGCCCGAGGCCGGGTGAACCAACGCGCCCCGTCTGCGAAGCGCGTCGGGGCGGGCGTTCCGCGTCATGGGGCGCTGCACTAGAGTGCGAAGTACGCGCGTTGCGGGCCGGTGCCCGGGGTTCGCGCGAATCGCTCGCCCTGCCTTCCTCGAGGAGACCGCCCGATGGCCGCTGCTGCCGAACTCATCGAATCGCTTCACCTGGTCGAGCCCGACAGCTATGCCGAACGCGGCTACCCGCACGTCGAGTGGGCGAAGCTTCGCCAGACCGCGCCGATCGAGCGCTTCGAGCCCGAGGGCTGGCCGCCTTTCTGGGCCGTGACGCGCTACGCGGACATCGTGCAGATCTCGAAGAACCCGCAGTCCTTCCTCAACAAGGATGGGATCAGCTTCGATCGTCTCGAGGGTCTCGACCGCGACGAGGCCGGAATGAAGATGCGGACCATCATCGAGATGGACAACCCGGACCATCGGAAGTACCGCGCCGTCGCGAGCCGCTTCTTCACGCCGCGCAGTCTCGGCCGTTGGGACGCGATGATCGAACAGGTCGCCGTCCGACTCGTCGACGCGCTCGGAGAGGAGGGGGAGGCCGACTGGGTCACCGACGTCGCCTCGCTCCACCCGCTCGCGGTCATCTGCAGGATCCTCGGCGCGCCAGAAGAAGACGAGCCCTTCGTCCTGAAGACGACCAACGAGATCTTCGGCCGCGACGATCCCGAGTTCCAGCGACCGGGCATGACCGCGCGGGAATCGGTCATGGCCGCCGCGATGGACTTCGGCGCGTACTTCCACGAGATCCTGGAAGACCGGCGCAAGACGCCGCAGGACGACCTCGTGTCGCTCTTCGCGAACGCGCGGGTCGACGGCGAGCCGATGAACGAGATCGACACGATGGGCTACTGCCTGGTGATGTTCATCGCCGGTCACGAGACGACCCGCGGCGGACTGACCGGCGGGATGAAGGCGCTGCTCGACCATCCGGATCAGCTGGCAAAGTGGAAGTCGGACCCGGCCGCCTACACGAAGTCCGGGGTCGAGGAGATTCTGCGCTACGTGACGCCGGTCAACACGATGGCCCGGACCGTCGCCGAGGACATCGAGATCGGCGGGCGGCAGATGAGAGCCGGCGACCGGCTGATCATGTACTACGCCTCGGCGAACCGGGACGAGGACGTCTTCGAGGCGCCGAACACGTTCCGGATCGACCGCCATCCGAATCCGCATCTCGCCTTCGGGATCGGGGAGCACTTCTGCCTCGGCGCGCACCTCGCGCGGAAGACCCAGCAGTCGATGTTCCGCGAGTTCGTCTCGCGGGTGGAGCACGTCGAGCAGGTCGGGGAGGCGGAGCGCACCGCCTCCAACCTCGTTCCCGGACTCAAGCACCTGCCGATCCGCTATCGGCTGCGACCGCACGCGGCCTAGACCCGGTGGGAGCGCGCCCGCCCGGTCGCGCGAAACGCGTCGGTCTCGCGCTCGTTCGCCGGCTCCACGCCGTCAGGGCGGCGCGAGGTCCTCATCCAGCTCCGCGTCGCATGGCCCTCGGAATCGCGCCAATTCGCCTCGTTCTGTGTCAAAATGGCACGAAACCGAGGGGGAGAGTGGCCTCAGGAGCAGCATAGTGGGCACGCCACCTGCATTCGTCTGCATTTGTCGCTCGTAGGTGGGCAGTGCGGTGCGCCCGGCAGCGCGAAGGGGAGTGGGCGTGATTCGAAAAGTCCTGGTGGTAGACGACGACCCCGTCATGCGCGAGATGGTCGAAGAGATGCTCTCCAGCCACGGCCACCCCGTGGTCGTGGCGGCGTCCGCCGAGGAGGCGCTCGAGCGGGCCGCGTCCGAGCCCGATTTCGGCTGCGTCGTGACGGACCTGCAGATGCCGGGGATGGACGGGCTCGGGTTGCTCGGCGCGTTGCGCGAACGTCACCCGTCGACCCCGGTCGTGCTGATGACCAGCTTCGGCTCGGTCGACACGGCGGTCGAGGCGATGCGGCTGGGCGCACACGACTTCGTCACCAAGCCCTTCCAGGCGGAGCGCCTGCTGCTGACCCTCGAACGCGCCCTCGAGAATCGCGCGCTCGTCGACGAGAACAAGCGACTGCGCGCCGCGGCGGAGCGGACCGCATCGTTCGGGGATCTGGTCGGGAAGAGTCTGGCGATGAACGAGATCTACGCGCTGATCCGCAAGATCGCGAGCAATCGCAGCAACGTCCTGATCACGGGCGAGAGTGGAACGGGCAAGGAGGTGGTCGCGCGCACGGTCCACATGTCGGGCGCTCGCGCGGAGGGCCCCTTCGTTCCGATCAACTGCACGGCCATGCCGGAAGGGCTCCTCGAGAGCGAACTCTTCGGCCACGTGCGCGGCGCGTTCACGGGCGCGAACTCGAACAAGAAGGGGCTCTTCGAAGCCGCCAACGGGGGCACGCTCTTCCTCGACGAGATCGGGGACATGTCGCCGACGCTCCAGGGCAAGCTCCTGCGCGTGATCCAGGACCAGGAGATCCGCCCCGTCGGCGGGACCCAGTCCATCAAGGTCGACGTCCGGCTCGTGTCCGCGACGAATCGCGACCTGCGTGCGGACATCGCGGAGGGGCTCTTCCGCGAAGACCTCTTCTACCGGCTGAACGTGATCCCGATCCACATCCCGCCGCTTCGCGAGCGCCCCGAGGACATCCCGCCGCTCGCGCAGGCCTTCGTGGCGCGATTGTCGGAGGGAGCGCCGTGCACGCTGTCGGAGAACGCGATGCGCAAGCTCTGCCGTTCGCCGTGGCCGGGAAACGCCCGCGAGCTCCAGAACTGCCTGGAGCGGAGTCTCGCCCTGGCCGATGGGAACGAGATCCACGCGAGCGACATCCTGATTCCCGACGACCCGGTCCAGGGCGACGGCAGTCTCGAGGAAGCGATCACCCAGCTCGCGCAGCAGCGCAGGCTCTCCCTGTCCGAGCTCGGCGACCTCTACGTGGAGGCCGTGCTCGAGGCGACGGACGGGCGAAAGAGCGAGGCGGCCCGGGTGCTCGGAGTCAATCGGCGAACGCTCTATCGCCGCGAGGAGCGGCGGGCGCGAGGGCAGGACGCCTCCCCGGAGCGCCAGGCGAGCTGAATCGTCGCCCCCTCGTCCGGGGTCGGGCGGTATTTCGCCGTCCGCACTGTACATCCCTCGGATCGTGCCTAGCGTTTCGACGTGATGGACAGAGAAGCCCGCGAAACTGCCGATCGCCTGGAGTCGATCCTCGAGTCCGCCGTCGACGGCATCATCTCGATGGACGAGGCCGGCACGATCGAGTCGGTGAACCAGGCCGCCGTCCACATCTTCGGCTACGACCGGGAAGAGATGATCGGCTCGCCGGTGACGATGCTCATGCCGTCGCCCCATCGCGAGGAGCACGGGACCTACGTCGCTCGGTACATCGAGACGGGCGAAGCGCAGATCATCGGCCGAGGGCGCGAGGTTTCGGGTCTCCACAAGGACGGCACCGAGTTTCCGCTCTACCTTGCCGTCAGCGAGGGCCGGCATCGGGACGCGCGCGTCTTCACCGGGATCGTCCGCGACCTGTCCGCGCTCCACCTCGCGGAGGAGCGCGCACGCTCCGCCGAGCAGCTCGCCTCGCTCTCGCTCCTCACCGCCGGGATCGCCCACGACATCGGCACGCCGATGAACGTGATCCTCGGCTACGCGGACATGCTCAAGGACTCGCTGTCCAACGAGAAGGATCGTCGTCGCGCGGAGATCATCTCGGAGCAGGTGCGGCGCGTGACGAACCTGATCGAGACCCTCCTCAACATCGCGCGTCCGCACGAGATGATCCGAGCTCCGATCCTGGCCGCCGACGTGATGGATCACGCTCTCGACTTCTTCCGGGAGAAGCTCCGGTCCCGGGGCGTCGACGTCGAACGCAGCTACCCGGACCGCGGCGAGATCCTCGGCGACAAGGATCGGCTCGAGCAGACCTTCCTGAATCTGATCGTGAACGCCGCGGACGCGATGTCCGGCGGCGGCAAGCTCTCGGTGTCGGTCGCGACCGGCGAGGACGGCTGGATCGAGATCGCGCTCCGCGACACCGGGGAGGGGATCGAGGAAGGGATGCTCGACCGGGTCTTCGAACCCTTCCAGACGACGAAGGGGCGCGGGGAAGGGACCGGACTGGGCCTCGTCGTCTGCCGCTCGATCGTGCTCGCCCACCATGGAACGATCGGCGTCGAGAGCGAGGTCGGGCAGGGCACGCGCTTCCTCCTGCGCTTCCCGCCGCGTGATCAGGCCGAGGTCCTTCATCGTCAGGGCTGAGGCTCTGTCGGGGCTGAGGCTCCATCAGGGCTGAGGCTCTGTCAGGGCTGAGGCTCCGCGAAGGCTGACGCACGGCCCTGTGAGCGGATTCGCGCACCCCGAGGCGACTCGTCACCGAGATGTGGCGGGATGTCCCGATCGCGCCCGTGGGGCTCCCTGAGGCGCGGTAGACGCTGCCGCCGTCCGGCACGCCACTTGCGTTGCGTGGGGCAGGACCGCCGGTCGTGCAACGCGGTCCGGGAGGCGAGCATGGCGAGAACGATCCTGGTCCCCGTCGATTTTTCCGAGGCATCGCGTGCGGCCGTGCTCCGCGCGCGGGCCATCGCGCGCGCCACCGGTGCCCGCATGAGGCTCCTCCACGCCTGCCCTCCGCCGAACGACGGCCTCGACGCCCGTCTGGCAGAGAAGCTCACCGAGGAGCTGCGACGCGACGCCAAGCTGCGCCTGGCGGCGTTCGCCGGAACCTACGACGACGGCCGGGGCGGTCTCTCGACGGCCTTCGAGGAGGCGGACCCCGCGCGCGCCATTCGCGATGCCGCCGAGGACGAGGACGTCTCCCTGATCGTCATGGGCTCCCATGGCCGACGGGGGATCGACCGCTTCCTGCTGGGGAGCGTCGCAGCGCGGGTCGTCCGGTGGGCGGCGAAGCCGGTCCTCGTCGTTCGGGGCGAGCCCGCGGTCGCCGACGACGGACCGCCCGTGCGATCGGTCCTGCTCGCGACGGACTTCTCCGATCAGGCGCGGGGCCTCGAGCCCGGCGTCGCCGACTGGGCCCGCCGCTTCGGCGCCGAGGTCGAAGTGTTCCACGTGATTCGCGAGACCTCGGTCCTGCTGGCGCCCTACGCGGTGACCGGCTCGAGCGACTTCGAGGGAGAGATGCTCGAGGCCGCCGAGTCGCGGATGGAGGGCGTCCTCCGGCGATTGCGGGGCATGGGCGTCCACGCGAAGTCGAAGATCGTCTACGGCGTCCCCGCCGAAGAGATCCTCCGCCGTGCCGAGGCGACCAACGTCGACGTCGTCGCCGTCGGGACGCGCGGCTACTCCGGACTCCAGCGCTTCCTGCTCGGAAGCGTCGCGCAGCGTGTCCTGTCCCAGGCGCCCTGCGATGTGCTGGTCGACGCCGGTCACGAGCGGCCGGTCGAGGCCGAGGCGCCGAAGCCCTCGCTCCAGGTCGAGATGGCCTGGGCGGAAGCCGTCGAGCCCGTCTCGGGGACCGCGGCGCGGGTCGAGACCGTGACTGCTGCCTGGGGTGTGGGAGAAGTGCCGATCTCCGCGGGCGCTTCCCACGAGGCCGAGGATACCTGGGTTCCTCTCGAAGCCGCGGATCTCGCGAACCGACTCTTCGCGCTCGTGATGGCCGGCGTGCTGGGCGTCATCCTCGCGATGTCGATCACGGCCGCGGGCATCTGAGGCGGGAATGCGGGAAGAGACGACCAGGGCATCTCGCCCGACGTTCGAGGAGGATCGACGATGGGGACGGACACGAATCTCGGGGATGCCGGCGAGCGGCTTCGGATGCGATCCCACGAACGTCGGATCGAGGGGCAGCACGCGCGGCTGGACGAGTTCGCGCACGACGTCTACGACACCCTCCAGAAGAGCGCCCTCGACAAGGAAGGCATCGCCGCGGCGCTCGAGGACTTCCGGCTCTACGAGACCGCGCTCGAAGCACACATGAGCCTCGAGGAAGACGTGACCTTCCCGCGCCTCCATGGCCTGCGACCGGATCTCGGGGAACGACTCACGACGCTCATCCGCGAGCACGACCGGCTCCGGGAGGAGGTCGAGGGCATCAAGGCGCAGCTGGGGAAGGGCGACCGATCCGGCGCCCGGTTCGCCCTCGAGGCCTTCGCCCGGCGCCTCGACCGCCACGAAGCGAGCGAAGAGGAGCTCATGGCGCGGGTGGGCGAAGGGCCGATGGTCGCGGTCGACCCGACCTCCTGACTGCGCGCTCGCCCGGCCGGACTTGCCGGCTAAAGATCGGTGAGTGGACGGCCGATCGAGGGAGAGCTACATACTGCGGCGGCGGGAAACCCCGCCCGGGCGGCGACGACTCGAATCTTCGAGGACAGGATCGCCGACCCCACCGGTGAACAGCAGGATCTACCTCAGTTCGCGCTCCGTCCGCATTGCGGCGGATTCGTCGATTCGACACGCGAGCCCCTCCTAGTCGGTAGATCACACCGGACCTTTTCTCCCATCCATCCCTGCACTGTTGTCGGGGATCGAGTTCGAGAAGAGTCGTGCGCGCGCGCCAAGGGGGCGGCGTCCACGACGGAGTATCATTTTGTCCAGCGCACTCGCGCAACCCGATTCCGCGGCCGACGACTTCGGCCAGTTCTCCTTCCACCCGTCCCTCGAGAAGGGACTCTCCCGCGCCGGCTTCGAGGCGCCCCGCCCGATCCAGCGGGAGACCATTCCCGCCTGTCTCGATGGCCGCGACGTCATGGGACTCGCCCAGACGGGCACCGGCAAGACCGCCGCGTTCGCCCTTCCCATCCTCCAGCGACTGATCGAGGAGCCCGGCCGTGGCCCCCTCGTGATGATCCTCGCCCCGACCCGTGAGCTCGCGATCCAGATCCACGCGGAGATCGAGGAACTCGCGCGCTTCGCGAAGGTCCAGGCGACGACGCTGATCGGCGGCGTGCCGATCGGCAAGCAGCTCCGCGCCCTCCGGCGCGATCCCGAGATCGTCGTCGGCTGCCCCGGTCGCGTGCTCGACCTGATCCAGCAGCGCGAGCTCGACGTACGCGGGATCGACACCCTCGTGCTCGACGAGGCCGATCACATGTTCGACATGGGCTTCCTCCCGGACCTGCGTCGGATCCTGAAGTCGTTGCCCGACGATCGGCAGAACCTCCTCTTCTCGGCGACGATGCCGCGAGAGGTCCGCAAGCTCGCCAACGATCTGTTGGACGATCCGCACGTCGTCGAGCTGGCGCCGAGCGCGCCGGCAGAGGCGATCGAGCACGGTCTCTTCGAGACGGATTCGACGCGCAAGCAGGGGCTGCTCGACGCCTTGCTCTCCTTCGAGGACTGCGGCTCGGCGATCGTCTTCACGCGAACGAAGCACCGCGCCAAGCGCCTCGCCGACAAGCTCGACCGCCAGGGCCGCCGGGCCGTCGCGCTCCAGGGCAACATGTCCCAGGGCCAGCGCCAGAAGGCGATGGGCGGCTTCCGGGAAGGGCGCTTCGACATCCTCGTCGCGACGGACATCGCGGCCCGGGGCATCGACGTCGCGGGCATCGACTACGTCGTGAACTTCGATCCGCCGGACACGCCCGAGACCTACACCCACCGGATCGGCCGCACCGGCCGGGCCGGGGCCTCCGGTCGCGCGATCACGTTCGTGACGCGCGAGGACCGCGGCTGGGTCCGCGACACCGAACGCATGCTCGGCGAGAAGCTCATCCGCTTCGAGACGCCGGAGGTCGAGGTCTCGAAGGAGGCCCTCGAGAGCCCCGGACGTCGCGGCCACGGGCGAGGCGGCGCGGGTCGCGGTTCGCGGTCCCGGAACGGCGGCCATGGCGGCGCGGGGCGTCGCAGCAATCGTCCCGGGGCGGATTCCGGCTCGCGGGACGGACAGCGCGCCGGCGCGAATGCGAGTGCGAAGGAAGGCGGTCGCTCCGGACGGGGCGGTGCTTCGAAGAACCGCTCGCGCAGGGGCGCCGGCAAGAGCGAGGCGCGATCGGGTCGCGAAGGCGCTCCGAAGGCCGGCGGTCGTCGCCGCCGCGGCGGACGCCCGAACGCCCGACCCACCGCGCCCTGAGCGCTTCCCTCACGCGCGACGTGCGCCGGTCCCCCGGATCGGCACGCGTCGCGGCGTGGGCCCGGGCCTGACCGCGTGAAACAGGCCTGACCGCGGGAGACAGGCCTGACCGCGTGAAACAGGCTCGACCGGTGCGCTAGGCGTACGGGCCGATCAGCGAGACGAGCACGAAGCTCATCGCGCCGACCAGCGCGGCCGCGACCAGGCCCACGGCCAGGGGCCGGAGGCCGAGGCCGCGGAGTCGCGCGAAGCTCGTGCCGAGTCCGACCGAAGCCATCGCGACGGTCAGCAGGAGCTTCGCGAGATCGGTCGTCCAGCCGATCAGGGCGTCCCAGGACGCGCTCGTCAAGAGGCCCCAGAAGGGCTCCGCCCCGGCGTCGCCGAGGGTGCGGAGCAGGCTCATCGCGATGAACCCGAACACGAAGAGCGGGATCGCCGCCTTCAGCTGTTCGCCGAGCGAGGTGTCCGGGCGCCGCCGACGCGTCGCGAACGCCATGGCCGGGATCACCGCGACCATGAACATGTTGCGCTGGAGCTTGGTGACCGTGGCGGCGTCGAGCGCGTCCGGCGCGCCGAACTGCTCCGCGTACACGAGGCCGGCGCCCGCGACCTGAGCGGTGTCGTGGATCGCCGTCCCGAGAAAGAGTCCCACGAGCGTCGGGTCCCCGTCGAAGAGCGCGTGGCCCAGGAAGGGGTGGAGGATCAGCGCGACGAGGCCGAAGAGCGTCACGCACCCCACCGCATAGCTGACCTCGTCGTCGGTCGCTTCGATCGTCGGTGCGAGGGCGACGATCGCCGAGTTGCCGCAGATCGCGGTTCCGACCGCGATCAGGGTCGCGAGTCGCGGCGGCAGATCGATCGCGCGACCGATCCGGGTCACGAAGAGCAGCGCCGTCGCGATGCATCCGATCACGATCGGAAGTGCGACGAGCCCGATCGATCCGGCGGCGGCGAGGCTCAGGCGGATCCCGAGGAGCGCCACGCCGATCCGGAGCAGGCGCTTGAGCGCCAGGCTCAGCCCCGATTCGAAGATCGCGGGCAGGCCGACCCCGTTGCGGATCGCGAGGCCGAGCAGGATCGCGACCAGGATCGGGCTCAGCGGCGCGCCGGAGAAGCCGAGCGCCGCGGAGAACGCGTCCGACACCACGCCGCCGACGGCGGCGATCGCCAGCGCCAGGGCCACGCCCGGAAGGATCTCGCCGAAGCGCGCGAAGAGCGCGTTGCCCGAGTGCTGCCAGGGCGCCCAGCGCTCCCGCTCGGCCTCGGTTTCGCCCGGACCGAGGACGTCCGGCAGGCCCTCCATCGAGTCGAGGTACTGGACGAGGTCGGGATTCGAGTACGGATCACCGGCGGATCGATTCGGACGGACCTGATCCAAGCGGCTCCTCTCCGCGTGGCCTCTACCTGCGCGCGCGGCGCATACGATAGTCGATCGCCGCCTGCGTCGGTCGCGCTACTCCGACGGGGCCGGCGTGCCGACCTTCGCCGCTGCGAGGAAGAAGAGGCTCCCCGTCACGACTTCGATCGCGATGAACTGCGTCGCGAAGTCGGCGCCGGACACCACGGCGGCGAGGGTCCGGCCGAACGCCGCCCCGAAGAGGAGCAGGCCCGCCGCACGGATCCAGGTCGGCGCCTGGCGATAGGCGCCCCAGAGCCCGAAGCCGCCCAGGCAGAGAAAGAACCCCGTGAGGTCACCGACCTGCGTGCTGCGGGCCATACCGTCGAGGAGCGGCATCCCGAGCCCCTCCGCGGCGCCCTTCGCGTCGATGATCCATCCGAGGCCCTGGAGGAAGAAGAAGGCCCCGAGCAGGCCACCGAGAATCCGAAACGCCATCGTGCGCCTCCCCGTCGAATCGATTCGGCGCAGTCTAGGCGTCGGGCCCGACGATGGCACCTGCGTCGGCGCCGGTCTCGACGGGCGGGTCAGCCCCGCATGATCCGGTCGGCCAGTCGCTTCCGGACCCACATCGGCAGGAGTCGGGAAGCGATCCGCAGGCCCTTCGCGTCCCGACCGACCGTGTAGAAATCACGCGGACGGGGCTCGGTCAGCGCCCGGTAGTAGGTCTCCGCGACTTCCTCGGGCTCCTTGCCCGAGCCCTCCATGTCCTCGGAGAGCCTCGACATGCGGTCGAGCATGTCGCCGTAGAGGGCCTCCGCCTCCGCGGGGAGCTTGGTGCGGGCCTTCGCGCTCGCGTCGCCGGCGGTCTGGGTCATGCGCGTCTTGATGTGGCCGGGGTCGAGGACGCAGACGTGGATGCCGAACTGCGCGACCTCCGCCTGGAGCTGCCGCGACAGGAGCTCGAGCCCGATCTTCGACGCGGGGTAGGTGCTCATCAGGGGCATCGTGAAGAGGACCGATCCCGACGTGACGTTGACGATCCGTCCCTTCGCCTTCCGGAGCAGCGGCAGGAAGGCCTGCGCACAGTGGATGCTCCCGTAGAGATTGACCTCGACCGGAATCGCCATTTCGTCCCGGTCGAGGAACTCGATCGGACCGCTCGCGCCGACGCCCGCGTTGCAGACGAGGCCGTCGAGGCCGGCCTCGCCGACGGCGGCTCGGACTGCGTGGGCCATCTCGAAGACCTGATCGCGCTCGCGGACGTCGCAGAGGATGGCGCGGAGCGAGCCCGGTGCTTCCTTCTCGAGGGCGGCGGCGTCCTCCGGCTTGCGCACCGCCGCGAAGACCTGCCAACCGGCGCGGGCCATCCGGAAGGCCGCCGCGCGGCCAGCGCCCACGGAGCACCCGGTGATCACGACCGACTTCTGTCCTGCCCCCATCGCCCGACTCCCTCGCGAATGGATTCACCTCGACGCTACCACGCGCCCGTGACCGTTCTATCGTTCGAGCCCCGGCCGCGATGCCCGCGACCGTTCTATCGTTCCCGCTCCGGTCGCGAAGTCCTCGACCGTCCTATCGTCCCGGCTCAGGCCGCGATGCCCGCGACCGATCGATCCGGAGTCTCCCCGTTCATGGCGAATCATCTCGAAGGCCGCGTCATCGTGATCACCGGCGCCGGCGGGGGCTTCGGCCGCCTCGTCGCCCAGAAGACCGCGGCGCGCGGCGCGAAGATCGTGGCCTCCGACGTCGACCGGTCCGGTCTCGACGAGACCGTCGCGAGCGTCGAGGCCGCAGGAGGGGAGGCGATCGGCGTCGTCGCGGACGTGACGGATCGGGCGGCGATGGCGGCCCTCGCGGCCGCCGCCCTCGATCGCTTCGGGGCGATCGACGTCATGCTGAACAACGCCGGCGTCATGCCGCTCGCGTTCTTCACGGATCACGCCGAGGCGGCGGCGGCCTGGGATCGTTGCATCGACATCAACCTGAAGGGCGTGCTGAACGGGATCTGCGCGGTGCACGACGCGATGACCCGGCAGGGCAGGGGGCACGTCGTGAACGTGTCGTCGATCTACGGCAACGGTCCGGTCCCTGGAGCAGCGGTCTACGGCGCGACGAAGGCGGCCGTGCGATTCCTCTCCGAGGCGCTGCGGCAGGAGTCCCAGGGCCGCATCAAGGTCACGACGATCCGTCCGACCGGGGTTCCGGGAACGAATCTGGGCGCCGGCATGATCAACCCGGCGGCCTTCTCGGGCATCCTGGGCGCCGGGGCCGAGGCATTCATGGCGAAGATGGGGCAGGTCTTCGGCGAGGATCCGCCGACGGACCTCACGGATCCCGAAGCGATCGAGTACTTCGCCCTGGCGCCGGAGCTGCTCGCCGATCAGATCGTCTACGCGATCGACCAGCCCTGGGGCGTGTCGATCAGCGACGTGACCGTCCGCGCCTCCGGCGACGGATACATGCTCTAGCCGAGCGAAGAGGAGAAGGCTTCATGGCGGATCTCGAAACCCTGGCGGCGCAGGTCGCCGAGCTGCGAGACCTCGAAGAGATCAAGAAGGTCAAGTACCGCTACTTCCGCGCGATGACCGACAACGACCACGATGCGCTGAAGGAGACGCTCACCGAGGACGTCGTCACGTCCTACTCGGACGGAAAGTACGTCTTCGAGGATCGCGCCCAGCTGCTCGGGTTCCTGATCGAGTCCCACGACCCGAACGCCGGGATCATGGCGTACTGGATGGCGGGGATGCCCGAGATCACTCTCGAGAGCGAGACGAGTGCAACGGCTGTCTGGGCGATGTACCACTACTTCTACAGCCAGAAGGGCGGCTTCGTCGACGAGATGTTCGTCTACTACGACGACGCCTACCGCAAGGAAGACGGCGTGTGGCGCATCTCGAAGACCGGCTATCGCCGCGTGATCAACCAGCTGCTCGACCGGCGGGAGATGCCCTACACGATGCAGGCACCGCAGTGGGCGGTGGACGCGCAGAAGGCGACGAAGGAGGGCTGAAGCCTTGCTTCAGCCATCGCCCTTCTGGGCCTCGCGTTCCTCCGCGCCGGCGGACATCAGGTTGACCTCGACCAGATAGTCCGGCGGGGTCAGGTTCTTCATCGACGCGTAGCGCTCGTCGAGCTTCTGCATCTGATGCGGGAGCGCGTAGGTCGCCCAGAAGAGATCTTCCTCGATCCCACGCAGGCACAGATCCGCCACGTCCGAGAGCGGGGCTTCCACGACCTCCTGTCCGGCGGCGGCGGCGCGCTGCCTGTAGTCCTCGAGGGCGTCGCGCGGATTGTTGTCGTCCGGATCGTTGCGCAGGTAGCGGTCGGGGCGATTCGCGCCGGCGCGCCAGATCCCCGTGGCGAGCACGCCCGGGGTCGGACTCGAGGGGAGCAGGAGCGACGCGCTCACTTTCGAGCCCATCTCGCGGAGCTGGCCCCAGAGGCATTCGGTCAGCGTCGTGACCGCCGCCTTGGTCACGGGATAGATCCCGCTGCTCGCGATCGGGTAGTAGGCGCCGTTGCCCGACGAGGTGTTCACGACGTGTCCCTCGTCCTGCTCGACGAGCAGCGGCACGAATGCGTTCATGCCGTTGATCACGCCCATCACGTTCACGTCGAGGCTCCACTTCCAGTCGTTCAGGTGGTGCTCCCAGACGCTGCCCTTCGCGCCGGCGCCGACCGCCGCGTTGTTCACGATCACGTGGCAAGCGCCGAATCGGTCGAGGGTCCGGTCGCGGAGCGCGCAGAGGGCATCGAAGTCCGTCACGTCGACGCTCTCGCCGACGACGTCCGGGGATCCGAGGTCGCGCGTCGCCTCATCGAGGGCCGCCTGGTGGAGGTCGGCGAGGACGACCTTCATGCCCTTCGCGAGCATCGCGCGCCCGATCTCGATCCCGATTCCGCCGCTTCCGCCGGTCACTACGGCGACCTTGTCGCGCAGGTCCTTCATCGTTCTTCGCTCCTCGTTGCCGACCGGGTCGGATCGTGGGTGGAGGAACGATGTTGGTATGGAAATCGGGGCGCTGCCACGCGCGGGATCCCGGCTCAGGCCGCTTCGCGATTCACCGGCTCCTCGAAGGTCCCGAAGAGCTTGTCGTAGAACATCGTGAGCGTCGCGTAGTTGCCGTGGCTCATGTCGACGTGGTGCGCGTGGTGGACGCCCGTGATGTAGTCGACCGTCCGGAAGAACCAGCTGTCCTTCGGCAGCCGCGTGTACGTGTGATTGATCGTGTTCAGCTGGGTGAAGATCAGCGTCGCGATCGCCGCGGAGACCGCGTGAAGCGCGCCGCCGCTGATCAGAGCCACGATCGGGATCGAGAAGAGGAAGAGGCAGAGGCCGATGAAGGTCTCGAGGGGATGGACGTAGAGGGAGTCCGCCCAGGTGGGCTTGCGTGCCTGGTGGTGGAGGGCGTGGACCTTCCGGAGCAGGTCGCCGTGGAAGAGCGAGCGATGGGTCCAGTAGTACATGAAGTCGAAGATCGCGAGGACGGCCACGATCTCGAGGAGGTGCTGCCAGAGCGGTCGCGAATCGAAGCTCACGCTGAAGGGCAGGACCGCCACGAAGAAGCCGAGATTCGTGTACTTGCCGATGTTCTCGCTCGCCTTCATGCCGTCCCGGAAGCTGTCGCGGGCCATCTTGATCTTGTCCGCGGCGCGGTTCTCGAGGCGCATCTCCTCCATGACGGGGATGCTGAAGACGAGCTTCTTGCCGACGATCGTGAGGCCGACGAGGACGGCGATGTAGGTGAGGGCGGCGAGCCAGTCGTAGGTCATCGGGGTTCTCCTGGGCTCGAAGCGAGCCTTGGGGTGGGGCTGGGCGTAGACGAGTGTCCGGGCCTTTCTCTCGTGGAGCGGTCGGTTCTCAGCCGTTGTGCAGCGCCGCTTCCGCGGCGGTGGGGTTCGTGGGTTCGGCGAGCAGCGCCGCGAGGCGCCTGGCCGCGTCGTGTCCGAGGTCTCGGCGGAGGCGCTCCGCGAGTCGTTCGAGAGGCTCTCCGTCCTGGGGCGTGCCGTCGAAGACCTCGCGCTCGAGGCCGAGGGATTCGTAGAGCGCGCGAGCCCCTCGCTGGAGCGCGCCGAAGCGCCTTGCGCCGATCGCCGCCGCATAGCGCTCGTCCAGCGCGTCGAGGGCCGAGACCGAATCGCGGATCAGGGTCTCGCCGGCTTCGGAGAGGAGGAAGACGACGCCCCGGCGATCGCGCGGGTCGGGCTCGCGGCGCAGGTAGCCCATGCCCTCGAGCTCGCGGGCGGTCGCGCTGATCGCCTGGCGCGAGATCCCTTGCACGCGGGCGAGGGCGGCGACCCGTGCGCCTTCAGGGCCGATCAGCGGCAGCACCTGGGCGTGGGACATCTTCAGGCCGGCGTGTCCGCGCGCGGCGGTTTCGTCCATCAGCGTGCGCTGGGCGTCGACCGAGAGGAGAGGGAGGGTTCCGATCGAAGCGTTCCGTCCCGCGATCGGCAGCACGTCCGGCGTGTCCGAGAGGGCGCGGAGGAGCCGCGCGGCGGCCTCTTCGAAGCGCGCCATGGCGTCTTCCCCGATCCGCTCGGCGTACTCCACCGAGAGGAGCCGGAGCTGGCGGCTGGCGTCGGAGACCAGGCGGCGGCCCGGATCGGTCAGGTCGATCACCCGGTTGCGGCCGTCCTTCGGGTCGGCGCGGCGCTCGGTGTAGCCAGCCTTCTCGCAGGCGCTGACCAGTTGGCTGACGGCCTGGGGCGAGATCGAGAGCGCCGCCGCCAGCGCGCCGAGCGGTCGCGCGCGCTGGGCCACGAGGGCGAGCACGGGGCCGAAGCTCGGGCGGAGATTCGCGTAGCCATCGCTCGAGGAGAGGCGGCCGAGCATGCGGTTCTCGAAGTCCCGCGCGACGCCCATCACGTGGCGAGCCGTGTTCGAGCGGTAGCGGGACCAGACCTCGTCGCTCATCGGCGGCGGGACCGGGGCGCTCGCGGCACCGATCGGGGCGCGGGGGGTGGGCTCGACCATCGCGGAACCCTAGAGGAGAAGGGGTAATTAATCAAGAATGATTGACAAGTTTGGCAGATTCCCTTGAGGGAATCGGGCTGGCTCCCCCGCCTGCGCCGCGCGACCGTTCCGACCGGCGGCGAGCCGCGAACGAGGAGAGGGCGATGCAGGATTTCGAGGGGCGGACGGCGGTGATCACCGGGAGCGCGAGCGGTATGGGCCTCGCCTTCGCGGAGAGCTTCGGCCGGGTGGGCATGAACGTCGTCCTGGCGGACATCGAGGAGGATGCCCTCAAGGCCGCTGCGGCCCGGGTCGAATCCCTCGGCGCGACCGTCCTGCCGGTCGTGACCGACGTGGGCGACGCCGCTGCGATGGACCATCTCGGCGAGGCGACCCGCGAGGCCTTCGGCGCGGCCCACGTCGTCTGCCTGAACGCGGGCGTATCTGCGCCGACGGTGCCGATGGACGCGCTCTCGGCGAACGACTGGCAGTGGACCCTGGACGTCAACCTCTACGGGGTGATCCATGGCATCCGCGTCTTCCTTCCGGGCCTCAAGGCCCAGGACGAGGGCTGCGTCGTCGTGACGGCTTCCGTCGCCGGCCTGACCTCCCATCCCTGGCTCGCCCCCTACAACGCGTCGAAGCACGCGGTCGTCTCGATCGCCGAGACGCTCCACGCGGAGCTCGTCAACACGGGCTCCAACGTGACCGCCCACTGCCTCTGCCCGGGCATGGTCGCGACCAACATCGGGACCTCCGAGCGCAACCGGCCCAAGGCGCTCGCGGACGAGGTCGCGAACGTGTCGATGCCCGGCGCGATGGGCGAGCTCGGCGAAGACGTGGACGAGTTCCTGAAGCTCGCGCAGACGCCGGATGCGGTCGCCGAACGCGTGCTCGCCGCCGTCGTCGAAGGGCGCTTCTGGATCGAGACCGACGCCTACTACCGGGACACGATCAAGGCGCGGCACCACTCGATCGAGACGCGGACCGCGCCGCCGGTCGCGAAGAGCGTGATGGATCCCTACTTCGCGAAGCGCTAGCGGAGAGCGCTAGGCGCGCGGGGGTCGCGGGACGAGGAGCGACGTGCGCGCGCGGTAGGCGACGAACTCGGGATCGTCCCCCCAGCGCTTCTCGGAGCGAGCGCGCAGGAGCGGGATCCCGCTGATCCGGGTGAGCAGGACGAAGACGAAGACCGGCGAGATCAGCGTCGCGAGCTGCGTGCCCTGGAGCGTGGGCAAGGCGACCACCGCGATCCCCGCCCAGAGCAGGATCTCGCCGAAGTAGTTGGGGTGCTGGGACCAGGACCACAGGCCGGTCGTGATGAAGCGCCCGTCGTTGGCGTCGTCGTGACGGAAGACGCGCTTCTGCTGGTCCGCGATCACTTCGATCGACCAGCCGATGACCCACATGCCGAGGCCGATCCCCGCCGGCAGACCGAGGGCGACGGGCTCCGCGGTCGTCATCGCCACCAGCCCGCAGGCGAGGGTGAGGAAGACCCAGAGCCCCTGCAGCGTCCAGGCCATCAGGAAACGAGCGAAGTCGGGCTTGATCGCGTCGAACCGCCCGTCGCCACCGTCCTCGGAGATCCGTCGGACGAGGAAGGTGCCGAGGCGCAGCGCCCAGAGCATCACGCAGCCGCCGATCAGAAGCGCCCGCGGATCCCGGGGTCCCAGGGCGAGGGCGACGCCCGTGAGCGTCAGGTAGGTCAGGCTCCCCGTCGCATCGTAGTAGCGCTCGGTCTGGGCCGAGAAGGCGTGGGCGAACACGATCCAGTTGAGGACGAAGGCACCGAGCCCACAGAGGGCGAAGAGCGGGAGGCCGAGGGCGACCGGGGGGCCGGCGCTGCCCGCCCAGGCGATGGCGGCGCCGATCGCCAGAATCAGGGGCAGGGCGAGCCAGGCCTGGCGGGTCGCGGGTTTCATGGTCTCGTCCTCTCGCGCGGGGTGTCGGTTTCGGGTCGACGGGCCGTGGCGGCCCCCGACCCGAACGGGCGCGGCGGACCATAGCCGTCCCGCGCGCCAGCGAGGCGATCGGCCCCGGGCGGAAGTGTAAAGCAGACGTCATCTCCCCCGCGTCGGGTGCGGTAGACACGACACACGGTCGTGATCGAGGAGAGCGCCCATGCGAATGATTCCCAGCAAGAACATGGGCTCGGTCAGCGAGCTGACCGTCCTGGTGGACGTCCGGCCGGAGCTCTGCGACAGCCGGGCGACGATGACCCATGGGACGCGGCTGCGGATCCTGCTGCGGACCCTCTACGGAATCCGCCGCGCGGCGGTCGAGGAGAGCGTCGACGGCCGCCTTCCCGGTCCGCTCGAGTCGCTCGAGTTCCTCCACTTCGTCCGATTCGCGCTGCTCGACAACGACACGAAGTTCCTGCTCGGCGTGACCTTCGACGGCGCCTGGGAGCCCTACATCCGTGCGATCGCCGAACGCGCCGGGCCGCTGCTCGACGTGATCTTCTGCCACACGGTCGACTACAACGCGCACGCGTCCGACCGGGGCTACCTGCGCTTCTCCGAGTGGGTGCGCGGGCATCAGGTCGAGGCCGACTTCTTCTTCGCGGACTCGCCCGGAACGACGGCCCGGGACGTGCGTCTGCTCGAGGCGTTCCACCAGCGGATGATGGGGCAGGCGGAAACGCCGCCGCCGACCGCGGGACCCGAGGACGTGCGTCGCGGGATCAAGGCACTCCACCAGCTTCACGGCCTCGACGCCTACTTCCCGGCCGAGCACGAGAAGAACTTCCTGCGTCGGACGGCGCAGATGATCCTTTCGCCCGTGATCGACGGGATCGAGGCGCGCTTCGACGAGTACGAGGCGTTCGGGACGGGCCAGCACCGGGTGCACGCGCAGCAGATGGACTGGATCCGCAAGCAGGACGAGACGCCCGGAGCACCTTCTTCTTCAGGCGCACCGATCGATCCGGTCGCCGTTCCGTGGCCGCCGATTCCGAAGCGCGACGAGCGGAGGACGGCGCCGGCGCCGCCCGGCGATGTGCAGGGCAACATCCTGACCGGGTACGAAGGGATGACCCACGGCGCCACGCTGCTCCTGCAGATCACCGATCTCCCGCTCGCACAGCGATTCCTCCGCGAGCTCGAGCTCACGCGGGAGGGCGAGGCCACGCCAGACGTGACGTGCAATCTCGGCTTCACGTATCGCGGACTCGAACGACTCGGCCTGCCCGAGGAGGATCTCGAAGACCTGCCCTTCGAATTCCGGCAGGGCATGGACGCGCGCGCCGGGTGGCTCGGCGATCTCGGGGTGAACCACCCGAGCCGTTGGACGCTTCCCCGGCGCAACTGGCCCGTCGACCTCGCCCCGCAGGCGCTCCGGATCCGGATGTCGAGCGTCGACTTCGTGATCCAGCTCCAGACGCGAGCGGGCTGCTCGGAAGGCGACGATCATCTCTTCACCGAGGCCCACCCGCTCCACGATCTGATCGCGGCGCGCTTCGGCGACGAGGCGCGGCACGGCGTCCGGATCCTCGCCGTCGAACCCACCCGGCACGTGGGCGTCGCCGAGACCGAGGGCAGGCCGTGGGGCATGGAACATTTCGGCTACCTCGACGGCGTGAGCCAGCCGGCGGTCGAGTACCTCGCCGACGAGCGGACGCCGTCCCGGGATCGCATCGCCCTCGGCGAGCTGCTTCTCGGCTACGGCGACGACAGGGACGGCGTCCAGGCGGAGTGCAAGCCGGCGTTCCTGCACAACGGCAGCTTCCAGGCGATCCGCAAGCTCTCCCAGGACGTGGGCCGCTTCTGCGAGATCATCGACGGCCACGCGCAGACGTTCCCCAAGCTCGCCGAGGCGATGATGGGCCGACCGCTGGCGCGCTCGATGTCGGGGCGTCCACTCGGGGACGAGGTCGATCCGCTCGTCGACGCCGAGCCGTCGAAGGTCGGTCGCCTGCTCAGTTACGGATTCGGTAAGGGGCCGCTCAGTCGCGCGGACGAGGTCGCGCCGGATTCCCACGTCCGCCGCTCGAACCCGCGGAACGGTCCCTGGCACCGGAAGGACCGCGTGCGAAACCGCCAGCGGCCTGCGCTCCCGCGGATCGCGCGGCGCGGCATGCCCTACGGCTCCGAGTTCTCGGCGGAGACCGAAGGCGAAGCGCGCGGGATGCTCTTCAGCTGCTTCAATGCGAGCCTCGCCGATCAGTTCGAGGTCGTGCAGCGCTGGCTCGCCGGGGCGAATTCGTCCGGCGTCGTGGGGCTGCGGAGCGATCCCTTCATGGGGCTCCCGAAGCCGGGGCAGCACAAGCACTTCGCGCTCTTCGACGAGGACGGAAAGGTGGTCGACGGCACGCGGGTCGATCTGGGCGCGACGCCGCTCGTCCAGCTCGAGTGGGGTCTCTATCTCTTCACGCCGGCGCCCTCGGCGCTGGAGTCGCTGACGAGCGTCGATGCGAAGGCGCTCGCACTGGCGGATCGGGCCTCGGATGCGGATGTCCGGGAAGGGGAGGCGGTGATCGGCCGGATGGAAACGCTGCTCGAGGTCGAGCGCGCGCGGGATCCCGAGCGCGCGTACTTCGTGATGGCGCTCCGCTGGAAGGCACTGCTCGAGGATCTGTCGGCGCGGGAGACGAGCCGAAAGGTCTGGGCGGCGATCCGGGCTCGCGGGGGGAGTCTCGAAACGCCCTACGGCGTGCTCGTCGGCTCGCGGGAACAGATCGGAAAGATCTTCGCGCATCCGCGCGACTACTCGGTGAGCGGGTACTGGGCTCGCATGCGCGACTCCCTCGGTGAGCACTACCTGGGGATGGACCCGAATCCGGAGGCGATGGCGGCCCACGCGAACGCGCCGGCGCGGGTTCAGCAGGACGGGTTCCTGGCGGTGGTGGACCGTGATCGTTACGCGCGAGAGGCGACCCTTGCGAACGACTGGATCTCGCGGATCGACGAGCGTGCCGCCTTCGACCACGCCTACGCCGAGGCGCGCGCGGTGCTCGAGCTGATGGTCTGGGCGGGCGCCCCCATGGCCGAGGACATCCCGCCGACGCCGGACACCACGGTCGTCGACGTGGGGCGGCTCGTGGACGAGACGGTCGCGCGCATGTGTACGAAGTGGTTCGACCTGCCGGTCCCGCACCGACCCGAGCTCATGCAGTTCGGGACCCCGCCCCCGACCCGGGCTCACAACCCCGACAACTTCAAGTCCACGGCCCGCTACATCTTCTCGCCCAATCCGACCGACTTCGTTCGGAAGGACGGGCAGGAGAAGGGAACCGAGCTCCTCGAGGGAGCGACGCGCTTCGTGTCCGAGATCCTCGCCGGCGACGCACCGCGGCCCGAGGGCACGCTCCTGGCGGCGCTCCTCGACGCGAAGGCGGAGCTGATCTCCGCCGGGATTCCCGCGCGGGGATTCGCGCGGTTCTGCGCCGGGATCCTGCTCGGGACGATTCACGGCTTCGTCGGCCCGGTCGGTGGCAGCCTGACTTCGCTGCTCAACGAGTGGATCAAGGACCGGGCGCTCTGGCGACGGCAGCTGACGTTGCTCCAGGCGTTCCCGGATCCGGAGATCGAGCTCACCTGGGACGACGTCGCGCCGCTCTTGCTCGCCGACGTCGAAGAAGGGATGCGCATCCAGCCCTTCCCCTACGTGTTGCACCGCCTCCCGGTTCGCGACGTAGTGCTCCGGCAGAAGCCGCGCCCGCGTGGGGATCGCAAGGACGGTCCGGCGCCGGACGCCTACGACGTGCGGGTCGAGGCGGGCACGAAGATCGTGCTCGGCATGGTCTCGGCGGCCCACGACTCGACCCGGGTGACGGGCGAGGACGACATGCCGATCGGGGACCTGCTCTTCGGCGGGGCCTATCCCCGGCCGAACGGGGGCTACGAAGGGGAGAAGTCCGGGCTGCACGCCTGTCCGGGCAAGGCGATCGGCATGGGCACGATCCTCGGCGTCCTCGCCGCGCTCACCCAACAGGGGAACCTTCGACGGATCGCGCCGCTCAAGCTCGAACTCACGCCCTTCACGCCCTACAAGCAGCGGGTGGAGACGGGCAGCGATCGGCTGGCGGTGATGGCGGCCGCGCTTCGCCAGGCCGGAGAGCACGCCCTGGAGGCGCGCACCGGTCGTCGGCGGGCGCGCGAGGAAGCCGCGAGGGGGGCCGATGAAGCGGCCCGGGCGGAGCGGCACGAGCGGGCCCGGGCGCGTGTGCGGGAACGTCGGGCGAGGTGGGACGCGTTCGTCGCCTCGGGCGGGGAACCGGAACCGCGAGAAGACGACGCCTAGGGTCGGCCGCTCAGCCGCGCTCGAGCGATTCCGCGAGGCGGCGCGCGTCGGCGGCGTACCACTCGAGGCCCATCCCTTCGAGCTCCGGAAGCGCGATCGCGAGTCGCTTGCCTGCGAGATCACGTTCGCCGCGGTGGGCGAGGATCTCGGCTTGGGTCGCGATCGTGAGTGCGGACTCGCGGCGAGAGCCCCTCTGCACCGCCGCGTGGAGCGCGCGATCGAGGTACGCGTCGGCGCGATCGGGCTGGTTCGGCGTCTCGCGCGCGGTGATCCGGGCGAGGACGCGCAGCGCCATCCCTTCTCCGAGGGGATCGAGTCGCTCGGCGCGTTCGAGCGCGCGCTGCGCGAAGCGGCGGGCGACATCGAGGCGTTCGACGCGGACGTAGGCCTCGGCGAGGCAGCCATAGGCGAGCGAGATGTAGAGCTTGATCTCCTTTTCCTCGAGCCAGTCCGTGGTTCGGCGCAGCGTATCGAGCGCTTCCGGGTCGCCCTCGAGCATGAAACGCGCGAAGGAGCCTTCGGTTCGTCCGCGCCCGAAGAGGAAGGGGCCGTTCATCCGCTCTCCGGCGGCTTGCACTTCCTTCGCGATCTCGAGCGCCCGCTCGAAGCGCCCGAGCAGGAGCTGGGCGGTTCCCTGGAAGGCGAGGCAGGATCCAGCGACCGGATGACCCGTGCCGGCGACGGCTTCGAGGGCTTCCCCGAACCATTGCTCGGACATCGGTGTGTCGCCGCGCTCGGCGGCGATGAAGCCCTTGCAGGCGAGCGCGTAGGCAGATCCAGTAGGCGCGCGTGAGCGTTCCTTGCCGTTGCGTGCGTCTCCGTTTGCCGAGTGGAGGCGGCGCTTCGCCTCGATCGACTCGTCGAGCAGTCGCTCGGCCGCCTCGTACTCGCAGGTCGCCGCTCGACTCTCGCCGATGTTCGCCCGGATCTGGGCGACGAGCTTCTCGTCGCCCGCGCGCTCGGCCACCTCGAGGCCCTCGTCGTAGGCTTCGAGCGCCTCGCTCATGTTGCCGAGGGAGTAGTGAATGAAGCCGCGCCAGAAGAGCGCGTGACCGACCGCGCTCAGGTCGCCCAGGGCCGTGCCGATCTCGGCCGCGCGGGCGAGCATCTCGGTCTGCTCGCGCGCCGGGTTGAAGACGCACGCGAAGGCGCGGCGCTTGCTGACCGAGAGCCAACGCCGCTGGTTCTCCTCCGTCTCGGGGAGATGATCGAGGGCGTCGAGGGCGTTGCCGTACTGCAGGCGCGTGCGGTCGAGGGCGGCGGTGGCCCACGCGCGATCGCCGGCGCGCTCGGCGTAGCGGCTCGCGCGCTCGAAGTCGGCGGCGCCCTCGTAGTGATGGGCGAGGCTCTCGAGGGGAACGTCCGGCCCGTCGCCGTCCTGGTTCCCCTCGAGGATTGCGGCAACCCGCGCGTGGTATCGCCGTCGGTCGGCCAGGCGCACCGAGTGGTAGACGACGTCGCGGGTGATGCCGTGCTTGAAGCGGAGCGTGCCGCCGACGACGCCGGGATGGAGCAGGTCCGCGTTCGCGAGGTCGGAAAGGAGAGGGGCGCCTTCCGCGAGACCGGTCAGGCCCTCGAGCAGCCAACAGGGCACGACGTTCCCGATGACCGCAGCGGCGCGGAGTGTCTCGGCCTGCTCCGTCGGAAGCGAGTGCACACGATCCTCGATCAGCCCGTGGAGCGTCGCCGGGACGTCACCGGCCTCGATTCCGGCTTCGTCCCGCGGCCGGAGGCTGCGGCAGAGCTCTTCGAGGAAGAGGGGGTTCCCTCCGGAGCGGACGTGCAGCCGTCCCGCGGTGTCGAGGTCGAGCCCGCTGGGCGCGAGCAGGTCGATCGCGCGGGCGGATTCTTCGTCCCGAAAGGGCTCGAGCTCGATCCTCCGCTCGTCGCCGTGGGGCGCGTCGCTCGTCTCGGTCGGGCGCGTCGCGGTGATCCAGAGGAGGGGCTCGTTCGCGAGCATCGCCTGCAGCGCACCCGCGGCCACGCGCGAGGCGTCGTCCGACCACTGCCAGTCGTCGAGGAAGAGCACGATCGTCTCGGTCTTCGCGAGCGCAGACAGCAGCGCGGCGAAGGCGGCGAGAGCCTTCGCGCCGCCCTCGGCCCGGGCGGACGGGTCGCCATGGCGGCCGGTCGGTCGGACCGAGAGCAGGGCCAGCAGCTCGAGCGCATGGGGCGCGAGTCCGAGGGCCTCGAGTCGGTCCTCGACGTCGGCGGCCTCGACGAAGGCCTTCGGATCGGCGGAGAGATCGAAGACCTCGCGCATGATCTGCTGGAAGGGCCAGAGCGGGGCGATGCTGCCCTGCTGTTCACTGTAGCCGGAGAGCGTTCGAGCGCCCGACTCGCGCGCGCCTTCGACGGTTCGCGTCTTCCCGATCCCCGCGTCGCCGACGACCAGGACCCGTCGAAGCCGACCGTGTCGCGCTTCCGCGAAGGCGGTGCCGAGCGTGTCGAGGGCTTCTTCGCGTCCGATGAAGGGCGTGAGTCCGCGTCGCTGGCTGGCCTCCCAGCGTCGCGTGATGCCGGTGGTTCCCGACACGCGGTAGACCTCGACGGGGGCGTCGATGCCCTTCAGCGAAACGGGCGCAACGGATGCGGTCTCGAAGAAGGGGAGGTGACCGACGAGCGCCGTCCGACTCGCGAGGATCTCGTCGACGCCGGCGCGGCTCGCCAGGCCCGCCGCGGTGTTCGGGGCGTCCCCGACGAGCTCGAGGGCGCCGAGGATCGCATCGCCTTCGCGCACGAGCACCAGTCCCGCATCGAGCCCGGAGTGCATGCGCAGCTCGAAGCCCCGCGGCGTCAGGTGCGTGACGTCGAGGTCGCGAATCGCCGCGTGGAGATCGAGGGCCGCTTCGGTCGCGCGACGCACGTCGTCTTCGCCGGGATCCGGATGCCCGAAGACGGCGAGGACGCCATCCCCGTGGAACTGGGCGACGGTTCCGCCGTGATCGGCGATGGTCCGGAAGGCCGCTTCCTTCACGTGGCCGAGGATCTCGTCGAGGACCTCGGGATCGATGGCGTGACCGAGGCGGGTCGAGCCGCAGAGGTCCGAGAACAACACGGTCATGTGCCGACGCTCGTCGACACCGTCCCTTCCGCGCTCGAACTGCCCGCCCGCCCGACTCATCGCATCCGGAGTGTATCACCCAGAACACGCCGCAGAGCGTGGGGTCCGACGGCATTCGCCGATCGAGCGGAATCGCGGTCGAAGGAGTTAGGCGCGCTCCCGCGCTCGTGATCCTCCCGTCGGAGCGGCGAACGAAGCTACGCTTAAGTCGATGAACCTCCCGCTCGATCGTCTGGCACGTCCCTTCGTCGTCCTCGCCGAACGCTTCCGTCCCGATCCCTTCGTCTTCGCGATCGTCCTCTCGTTCGCGACGCTCGCGATGCCGGTACGGCTCCTCTCGTTCGCGGGACGGCAGGCGTGCAGGATCGCGGGGGACTGCTCCGTCGCATTCGTGTCGGCGGGGGGTGTCTCGGGGGCGGGTTGCTCCTGATCGGAGCGGACGAGTCCTGTCCGGCGGTCGTCCGGGACCCGGGCCCTGCTAGGTTTCCGCGCCATGCGCCTCCGCCTCGATCGCCTCGCAGGACCCTTCGTCGCGTTCTCGGAACGTTACTACCCGGACCCGTTCGTCTTCGCGATCGGCTTGACCTTCGTGACCTTCGCAATGGCCGTCGGGGCGACGCCCACCACGGCTGCGGAGGCGCTCGCGCTCTGGGGGACCGGGCTCACCGGCTTTCTCGGTTTCGCGATGCAGATCTGCATCGTCCTCGTCGCGGCCCACGCGCTGGCCCACACCGACGCGGTCAAGCGCGGGATCGACGCGATCGCGCGCTGGCCGCGTTCGGCACCGCAGGCCTATGCCCTGATCTGCGTGCTTGCCGGGCTCGCGAGCATGATCGCGGGGGCGCTCGGGCTGATCGTCGGCGCCCTCGGCGCCGTCTCGATCGCGCGGGAGGGCGCCGCGCGCGGACTCGCGCTCCACTTCCCGCTTCTCGTCGCGAGCGCCTACGGCGGGTTCGTGATCTGGCACATGGGCTATTCGGGGACGGCCCCCCTCGCGGTCGCCACGCCCGGCCACACTCTCGAATCCGTCATGGGGCTGCTGCCCGTGACGGAGACGACCTTCACGGTCTGGAACCTCGGGCTCGCCGCGTTCACCCTCACGGCCGTCGCGCTCGTCTGCAGCCGCCTCGGACCGGGCGACGACGCGATCGTTGCACTCGACCCTGCGGAGGCGCCCGGCCTCGAGACGCCGGAAGAAGTCACGTCGCCGACGCTCGGTGACCGGCTCGATCACGCGCGGGGCCTGTCGATCGCCCTCGGCCTGCTCTTCGCGGCCTTCCTCTACACCTGGTTCCGGGACCGGGGCTTCGCGCTCACGCTGAACCTGGTGAACTGGTCCTTCGTCGCGGTGGGGCTCCTGCTCGCCCGGTCCCCGATCCACTACCTGCGTCTGATCGAGAACGCGAGTCGGACCCTCGGTCCCGTCGTCCTGCAATACCCGCTCTACGCCGCCGTCGTCGCCCTGATCACGCAGACCGAGCTGGTCGGACTCTTCTCGGACGGCTTCGTGGCGATCTCGACGGAGCGGACCCTCGGCTTCTGGGCCTTCGTGTCGGGCGGCGTGCTGAACTTCTTCGTGCCGTCGGGCGGCGGGCAGTGGGCGGTCCAGGGACCCATCTTCCTCGAGGCGGCTCGGAGCCTCGGGGTCGCGGACGCCGTCGTGGTGATGGGCGTCGCGTACGGCGATCAGTGGACGAACATGATCCAGCCCTTCTGGGCCCTGCCGCTCCTCGCGATCGTCGGACTCGATGCCCGCGCGATCATGGGATACTGCTTCGTCATCTTCCTGACGTCGTTCGCTTGTCTGGGCGGTGGATTGCTCCTGCTGGGCGCCGGATAGGAAGCCGGCGCATCCATCGCCCGCGCGCGCTAGGCCGAGACGCCGCGTTCGCCGAAGACCTTGCGGGCGAGGATCATCCCGTCGATCACGCGCGGAAAGCCGCCGTAGGGGATCAGCGAGATCATGATCTCTTCGATCTCGGCGGGGGTGAGACCGTGGTTCAGGCCGACGCCGATGTGGATCTCGAGCTCGTGCTTCATGTTCAGCGCGGTCAGCGCCGAGATCACGACGAGGCTGCGGTCGCGGCGGGAGAGCTGGGGGCGGGACCAGACGTCGCCGAACGCGTAGTTCATCATGATGTCCCCGAGGTCGCCGTAGCCGTCGAGGATGGACTGCTCCGTCGCTTTCTTGTCGAGGTCCGGGTCGCCGACGATCGTGGTCAGGACGTCGAGCGCGGCGGCGCGCCGCTCGCCATCGTCCATCAGAGAGGCGGGGGAGCGAGGCACCTCGCGGTGCTCGGTGTCCTCGCGTTCGGCGATCACCTCGTCGACGACGTTCTGTGCGGAGAGACAGCAGGGCATGCCGACGTAGGCGCTCAGCTGGACCAGGATCTCGTCGACCTCGTCGTAGCGGAGACCATGGTTCAAGCCGCCGTGGACGTGCTGTCGCAGCTCGGACTCGCGCGCCATCGCCGTCAGGGCCGAGATCACGATCGCGCTCCGGTCGCGGCGGGAGATCGCGTCGCGGATCCAGACCTCGCCTGCCGCGGTGCGCAGGGCGATGCTGCCGAGGGCGCCGCGGCTCTCGAAGTAGTCGGCGATCTCCTGCCCGGCTTCCGGCGAGCCGGCGATCGTCGAGAGGGCATCGAGCCCGCGTTCGGCTCGCGTCTTGGGGTCGCTCATGAGGCCTCCTCGGCCTCGCGCGTCCGGCATGATCGTCGGTCGAAGCGAGGCTTGCTCGTCACGCGAGTCACGCTATCGCGGCCGGTCGTCCCCGCAAGATCGCGTGAATGGCGTTCGCCCCGCGAGACGCTATCCGGCGAGCTGGTCGGGCGAGTAGAACTGCTTCGCCCAGCGGCGGAACTCGGCGAGGAGCGTGTCCGCTTCGCAGAGGACGGGCTCGGCGCGGTGGATCTTGTTCGACCAGATCCGCATGTCGTCGAACACGCCCTTCGTGATGTTGTCCATCCACTCTTCGCCTGCGACGTCGACGGCGTTGTTCGTCGTCGTGAGCGCCCAGCGCGAAACCGTCGTGTCGCGATCGATCGGGCTCGTCGACGTGAACATGTAGAGGCCGACACCAGGGATGCCCGAGCTCTCGACGGTCCCGAGACCCAGGCCATAGGTCTCGCGAACGAGCTGCATGTCGAAGGTCCCGACCGGCGTCTCCTGCTGGCTGTAGCTGACCGCGTGGAGGACGCGGCCCTCGTCTTCGAAGGAGATCTCGGTGTCCGGGGTGCCGCTCATCTTGTGGACGTACTGGAAGTGGACCGGGTCGAGGTTGTTCTCGGCCATGTCCTGGAGATGGACCGGGACCTCGATCTCGAAGGTTCGGACCGGGGACCAGTCCGGATCGTCGTAGTGGGGCGACTTCGGCACTTCCCAGTCGGGCGCCTTGCCTTCGGCGTGGTGCCAGACGTAGATCATGTGATTGAGCTCGCGGACCTCCCAGGCGCGAACGCGCGCGCGGGCCGGGATCCGGGCGCAGTAGGGGATCTTCGAGCACGCGCCGGATTCGCCGTCGAACTCCCAGGCGTGGAAGGGGCAGCGAACCGACTCGCCCTGGACGCGCCCGCCTTCCGCGAGATGGGCCCCGAGATGGGGGCAGTAGGCGTCGAGGACGCGTGCCTTCCCGGAGCGCGTGCGGAAGAGCACCATCTCGTTGTCGAAGTAGCGGATGCGCTGGACGTCGCCGACGCCCAGGTCCTTGCTCCAGGCGACGGCGTACCAGCCGTTGGGAAAGCCGGGCGCGCCTCGGTCCTTGTTCTCCATCGGGAAATCCTCGTCGATGTCTCGGGTCCCGGAAACGTAGCGCCCGGACGAATCAGAAACCGGCGAATTCGCGGAGCGCGGCGCGCGGGTCGAGGTCTTCGATCACGCACTGGGAGCGTTCGAGGAAGCTCCGGGAGAGCGGCTTGTTCTCTTCCGGCTCGTCCTCCGGGAACATCACCAGGGGGCACGAAGCCGGCGCCGCGTAGGCGGCGTGGACGCGGTGGAGCAGCCAGGCCTCGTCGAAGGACCCGGTCTCGGCGCCGAGGGCGGCGCGGGCGTCGAGATAGCGCTGGATCAGGTCCCGCTCGTGCGCCCGCCGGTTCTCGGGGGAGAGGGCCATCGTGATGAAGTAGCCGACGTCGCGCATCGGCGTGCCGAGTTGGATCAATCCCCAGTCGAGGAAGCCCACGCGCCCGCCTGCCCGTCCGTTCGGATCGAGGAAGAGATTGCCGATGTGGCTGTCGCCCTGGAGGACGGTGATCGGGCCGCGCATCCAGATCTCGTCCAGGGTCGATCGGTGATCGATGTAGAGGTGCGCCATCTCGGCGTAAGGGTCGCGGAGCTTGTCCCGGTGGTGGTCGAGGCCGTACTGGAGCATCCAGATGCCCATGTCGCTGTCGCCGCCCATCGGCGCCACCCAGGGCACATTCGCGCGACGCGTCGCCTCGTCGGCGAAGCGCACGTGGAGCGCCGCATAGTCGTCCATCGCCGCCGCCGCCTGATCGACCTCGATCCCCGTCGTCACGTCGGCGAGGGTGCACGCCGTCGGTCCGAGATCCTCGAGCAGCAGCACGAAGCTGCCGTCGCGCTCGTCGAGGCGCGCGACGTAGGGGCGCGGGACGCGCATCGGGACGGTGTCCGCGAGGTGGCGGTAGAAGAGCGCCTCACGGCGTCCCATCCCGGTGTCGACGATCGTCTTCCGGCGCTCGGGATCGAGGGGGAGCATCTTGAGGAAGAACGTCTCGGGCAGGTCCTCGGCCTGGTCGTAGCGAACGCCGAGCTTCGCGTTCGAGTTCGTGCCGTGATGGATCTCGAGCACGTCGACGGAACACACGCGCGTTCCGGGGAAGCGCTCCGAGAGCGCCTCGGAGAGCCACTCGGGGGTCACGTCCGCGGGGGTCTCGGGCAGGCGGGCTTGGGCAGACATGGAAGAAGACTAGCGAGGTGTCGCGACGGGAATCAGGCGTCGGGCGCTCGCGATTTTCGCCCAGCCTGGCGCTCTGTGGTGATAGGATGAATCGAACCCGTGGAGGCCCATCATGCGGACAACCCTAGGAATCTCGATTCGCGTACTCGCAGCCCTGGCTTTCGGAGCCTCGGCGGCCTCGGCCGCGGTCCATACCGGCACGATCGACGGCGACGAGGCGCAGGCCGCGACGTGTAGCGCCGGCAGCGTCTCCCGAATCGTGGGGACGTGGGCCTACGACGACGTCACGGGCGTCTTCAGCTGGAGCTACACGTACGGAGACAACGCGCCCGCCTACGACGATGGTGACCTGCTCGGATCCCCGAGCTCCGCGCACTTCCACGGTCCGGCGGCGCCGGGCGTCGGCGCGGGCGTGCGTGTCGGAACGACGACGGTCAATCCGAACACGGACTCGACGACGATCTCGGCGGGCTTCGGCACGGAGCTGCTCTCCGAACTCTGGTATCTGAACGTGCACTCCTCGACGTGCACTGGCGGCGAGCTGCGTGGACAGCTGCTCGTCGACGCGCCGACGGCGGTGCCTTCGATCGGATGGCCGGCTGCGCTGGTCTTCACGATCGGGCTGACCGGACTCGGCTCGCTCGCGTTGCGACGGCGGGCGAGGGAAGTCTGACCGACGGCGGTGTGGACGCCGCTCAGCGTCGAACGGCGGAGACGATCATCCCGATCGCCGTGTCGATGATGCGCGGATCGTCCGGGAAGTCGGCGTCGTTGCGATAGGCGCGGCCGGAATAGTCCGACTGCAGCTGGCAGATCACGTCGGCGGTCGAAGAGACGTCGAGATCGCGCCGGAACTCGGCGGCCTCGATTCCGCGTACGAGGATCGAAGCGACGAGGTCCCGGTGCGGGCCCACGCGGTCGCGTCCAGCGGATCCCATGCGGGCGAGCTGGAGCGCCGGGTCGCCGCGCAAGAGCGCGGGCAGCAACGGGTGACTCCGGCAGAACTCCACGGAGCGTCGGAACATGCCCTCGAGCGCCTCTGCCGCGGACTCCTCCGTCCGCGGAACCATCGCCCGGACCCAGTCGCGCACGATCGCCCCGAGGACCTGCTCGATCAGCGCCTCCTTGTTCTTGAAGAACTGGTAGAGAAGGCCGTTCGAGACTCCCGCGCGTCGGGCGATCTCGGTCACCGTCGCCCCGGCGTAGCCGAGCTCGCCGAGGCATTCCTGGGCCGCCTCCAGGATCCGCGCACGCTTGCGTTCGCTCTCCTCCCGGCGCCGGCTCGGGGCGGGTGTGGCGGGGTCGGTCGGGGATTGCGTCAGGTGGGCGGACATCGCGGCCTCTCCGGCGGCTGAGAGCCGCGAGATACTCTTTGAAGAAAATCTACCCGAAGTTCATTGAATATTGAAGCGTGATTGTTCAGAATAGGGCTCGCCGGGACCCGAGGGCCCGGACCCACCCTCTGGAGGATTCAGACCCATGGCCGACCTGAGTTTCAAGGCCTTCGACGCCGACCATCACTACTACGAGCACGAAGACGCGTTCATCCGCCACATCGACCCCCGCATGAAGCGACGCTGCATGGACTGGGCGGTCGTCAACGGAAGGAAGCGCCTGCTCGTCGGCGGGAAGATCAACAGCTTCATCCCGAACCCGACTTTCGATCCCGTCGCGAAGCCGGGGATCCTCGACGAGTACTTCCGCGGTCGGAACCCGGAAGGGAAGGGGATCGTGGAGCTCTTCGGCGAGCTCGACCCGATCAACCCCGCCTATCGCGATCGCGACGCGCGGATCAAGCTCCTCGATACCCAGGGCCTCGAGGGCTGCTGGCTGTTCCCGACCCTGGCCGTCGGGATGGAGGCCGCGCTCGAGGACGATCCGGAGGCGATGTGCGCCGCGTTCCGTGCGTTCAATCGCTGGATGCTCGAGGACTGGGGCTTCGACTACCAGGGCCGGATCTTCGCCGCGCCGTACATTCCGCTCGCCGATCCCGCCTGGGCCGAGGAAGAGCTCGAGTGGGCGATCGCGAACGGCGCCAAGATGATCTCGCAGACGCCGGGCCGCGTGCGCGGCACGAAGCACGGCTCGCCGGGCGACCCGATCTACGACGGGTTCTGGGCGCGCATGGCCGAGGCGAACCTCACGCTGGGCATCCACTCGGGTGACGCGAGCTACAACGCGTTCGCGGATCAGTTCGGCGTCGGTGGCACGTTCAAGGCCTTCGACTTCGACCCGCTGCGGATCGCCATGTCGGCGGAGCCGGTCGCCGACAAGCTGGCCGCGATGGCCTGCCACGGCGTGTTCACGCGCCACCCGCAGCTGCGCGTCGCGACCGTCGAGTGTGGCAGCCAGTGGGTTCGCGGACTGATCAAGCGTCTCAAGAAGGTCTACGGCCAGATGCCGATGTTCTTCAAGAACGATCCCGTCGAGCAGTTCAAGCGGAACGTCTGGGTGGCGCCCTACTACGAGGACGACCTGGACGAGCTGAAGCAGCTGATCGGTGCGGAACACGTGCTCTTCGGCTCGGACTATCCCCACGCCGAAGGGCTCGCGGAGCCGACGGACTTCATCCACGACTGCGAGGGCTACTCCGACGCCGAGGTCCAGCTCGTGATGCGGGACAACGCGATGGGGCTGCTCCAGCCGGCAGTCGTCTGATCCAGACGATTCGCGCCTGACACCAGAGGCCAGCTCCGACGCCTCCGAGGGCGACGGGGCTGGCCTCTTCGTGTTCTAGCTCCGCTCGAGCCAGCGTCGCGCCGCTTCGAGGCGCTTCTCCAGCTGCACGACGGTCGCCTCCGTCACGCGCTTCAGCCCGACGCGCTTGTTCAGCTCGGCATTCACCTGCGCGTGACCGAGCCGTGTCTTGTGAACGAGGGCGCGGACGATCGCGCTGTTCTGCTCCCGCAGCCGCCGCTTCTTCGAGCGCGGCGACTGGGCCACGATCGGGCTGGGCTCCGGGGTCGGAACCGGATCGTCGAACTCCTGGGCCGTCAGGGTGAAGGGAGCGGGCGTCGGCGCGTCGTCGTCCTCGCCCACGAGGCCGGGGATCGACTCCTCTTCGTCGATCGGGGCGGGGGCCGCCTCTGCCTCCGGGTCTTCCAGGGGCTTCTCGTCGAGGGGGTTGCCGTGCTCGTCGAGGGGCACCGCCTTGATCACCGTGAACAGCGACATCTGGTCCATCTCGGGCGCGGCCCGTTCCTCGGGCGGCTCGTCGAAGAGCTCGTCGTCGGGGCGCTCCGGCTTGCGGAGCGAGTGGCGGCGCTGCTCGGCGATTCCCCCGGCGAAGGCGCGCAGGCGTGGATCGTCGGGGATGAACATGTAGGCGCGTTGTTGCCGCGCAGACGCGGTCGTGCGAACGAGGCGCCCGACGGCCTGTCGGAAGAAGAGGTCGGTGATCGTGTTGGTCGCGTAGACCCCGACCTTGAGGCGCGGGATGTCGACGCCCTCGGAGACCATCCGCACGGCCACGATCCAGGGATCGCTCCCGTCGGTGAAGTCGGCGATCTTCCGGGAGGCGGAAGGGTCGTCGGAGGTCGCGATCGTCGCGCGGACGCCGCAGCGATCCGTGAGCAGCTTCGCGATCCCGCGCGCGTGATCCTGGTCGATCGCGATCACGAGGCCGGCGGCGCGGGGATCGGACTGGCGCAGGTGCATGACCTGGCGGTGGGCCTTCACGAGGACGGCGGGGAGCCATTCGCCCTCGACGTCGAGGGCCGCCCGCAGCCGCTGGCTCGCGCGGGTCCGGCCGACGGGATCGTCGAAGCTCGCGGCGTGGGTCGACCCGTCCGGGGCCGTCCACTCCATCTGGCCGTTGATCCGCGGAAAGTAGACGGGCCGAACGACCTTCCGGTCGCGTAGCGCCTCGCCATAGCCGTATTCATAGTCGGCGTGGGCCTCCTCGCCGACGTACCGGACGAAGGGAATCGCGCTCTGGTCGGAGCGGAAGGGGGTGCCCGAGAGGCAGAGCCGGACGGGGGCGCCTTCGAAGGCGTGCCGGATGCCGTCGCCCCAGGAGCGGGCATCGGCGGCGTGGTGGACCTCGTCGAGGACGATGAAGGCCTGCGAGACCAGCCGTCGCAGCGCGAGCGGGTTCGCTGCGACCTGCTGGTAGGTCACCGCCACCCCATGGACATCCGAGGGCAAGGTCCCGTCGGACGACGACCACTCGGGGTCGAGATGGATGTCGAAGCGTTCGGCCGCGAGCGCCCACTGCAGCTTCAGGTGCTGGGTCGGCACGACGACGACGCAGCGCCGGACTTCGCGTCGGACGAGCGCCCGGCGAATGGCGCCGAGGGCGAACGTCGTTTTGCCCGCACCCGGGGTCGCGACGGCGAGGAAGCTCGAATGCACACGGGATTCGAGCTTGGCGAGCGCCTCTTTCTGCCAGGCGCGAAAGCGGATCTTCGCCGCCACTTCTCTCGCTCAGTCGCTTCGCGCAGCGCCTTCGTGGGGGGGACGAGCGCGCGCATCGATCCGGGGGCGCGCATCCTAGCACCGATCCGCGTTTCGGATCAGCGGCGATCGTCGAGGAAGAGCGCGAAGGGCTACGCGGCATGCCCGTGTCTGCGCGTCCTCTCATCGCGCCGTCGGCGCGCGAAGGGTCCGGCCCTCGTCGTCGGTCACGACGAGCTTGATCGCAGGCTCGAGCCAGGCGTCCGCCGCCTCTTCCCAGGGCACCTCGATCGTCGTGACCTCCTCGGGCGAGAGCGTCCCCGCGGAAACGAGACGCATCACTTCGGGGAGGAGAGCGGCCGAGTCGGCGCGACCGATCTCGAGCCGGAGCCCGAGGGTATAGAGCTTGCCGAGCGGCAGCGGACTCGCCTCTCCCAGGATGTAGGACGCGCTATGGAGTGTTGCGCCCGGCGCCGCGGCATCGACGGCGTAGGCGAAGCCCTCCGGCGAGTTGCCGCAGTCGGAGACCGTCGGGAAGCGGCCGATCCGCTGGCCGGGGGACCAGGCGCAGCCCTCCGCGCCGAGCCGTTCCGCGAGGGCGATCGCCGCCGGGTCGCGTCCCGCCAGGACCACGCGTTTCGCGCCGAGGGCGAAGGCCGACTGGACCGCGTAGAGCGCGATCGCGGGGGAGCCGTGTTCCACCACGAGCACGTCGCCCTCCGGCTGGAGCGTCAGTCCGTCGCGAACGGTCCGGTAGCCGTCGAGGACGTTGTCCGGGAGGCTGGCCAGCGCGGCGGGAGCGCAGTCCGACGGGATCCGCGTGAGCATCGCCTCGGCGTGCGGCACGTACGCGAGGCTCGCGAGCATGCCGCCGTACTCGTGGCCCGAGAGCGGCTCCATTCCGTAGTCCGAGAGGGTCGGGTACGTGTCGCAGAGCGCGGAGCGGCCCCGAACGCAGGGGCCGCAGCGGCCGCAGGAGACCTGGAACGAGATGGCGACCCGGTCGCCGATCTCGAGGCCCTGGACGGCGCCGCCCAGCTCGACGATCTCGCCGATCGCCTCGTGACCGAGCGTGAAGGGCCGCTCGAGGCCGAAGGCGCCATGAACGAGGGGCAGGTCGATCTCGCAGCGCGCCACCGCGATCGGGCGCACGATCGCGTCCTCGTCGGTGCGGAGCGCGGGGTCGGGAAGCTCGCGCCATTCGAGTCGTCGATGTCCGGTACAGAAGAGCTGTCGCATGCCGGCAGTCTTCGGCGAAGTCGGCCCGGGAGCAAACGCGAAGTCTGCACGCGCGCGTGCATGGGACGCAAGCGGGGGGAGGAACGTGGCGCGTGCGTTCGGCGCAAGCGGGGGGAGAGCGCGGCGCGTGCCGGCTCAGCCCGCCTCGAGCGCGTCGACCAGCCAGTCGCGGAGGGCGGTGATCCGAGGGTCGTCGAGGGCCTCCGTCTTGCACACGAGGCAGTAGGTCGCGCGGGACGGACAGGCGAGGTCGAGGGGGGCGACGAGCTCCCCGCGAGCAAGGGCCGGGCCCGCGAGCACGGGGGACGAGAGGGCGATCCCCTGGCCGGAGGCGGCGGCGCTCAGGGCGATGCCCACGTGATCGAAGTGGAGCTCGCTCGGAGGCGCCAGGTCGCGGCAGCCGGCGTGTCGACACCAGTCCCGCCACGCGTTCGGGACCTGCTCGACGTGGATCCAGGGAAAACGGGCCACGTCGCCAGCCGTTCGGAAGGGTGGATCGGCCTCGAGCAGGGTCGGGGCGCAGACCGGGAAGAAGGCGAGGTCGACGATCGGTTCCGCGTGGAGGTCGCCCCAGGGACCGACGCCGAAGCGGATCGCGACGTCGGCCTCGTCGCGTTCGAGATCCGCATAGCGAAGTGTCGCTTCGAGCTCGATCTCGATCTCGGGATGGCGCGCGTGAAAGTCCGGGAGGTTCGGGACCAGCCAGTTCGCGCTGAACGATTCGAGGGTGCTCAGACGGAGCGGCCCCTCGCGACCGCTGGCGGCGCGTCCGAGCGCGGCGAGGTCAGCGAGGATCCGGGTCGCCCGCGGTCGGATGCGCGCGCCCGCGGCGGTGAGGGCGAGGCCAGGATTCAGCCGCTCGAAGAGGGGCTCGCCGAGCAGTTATTCGAGGGACTGGATCTGTCGACTCAGGGCCGAGGGCGAGAGGCCGAGGGCCCCCGACGCCGCCTTGAAGCTGCCGCGCTCGGCGGTCTCCAGGAACGCGCGCAGCGCCTGCGGCGACGCCAGTTCCGCGGTCGGCGCCGCAGCACGGTCGGAGGGCGCCTCGCTACGGGACGATTCCGGCATGCCGGAGGAATACTCCCTCCGGCGCCGGGTCGCTCGTGGATCCGCGTCAGATCCCGTCGATGATCCCGTTGAACGTCGCGCTCGGTCGCATGGCCGCCGTCGCCGTGTCGAAGTCCGGGCGGTAGTACCCGCCGACGTCCTGGGGCGGACCCTGGGCACCGTTGAGCTCGCCCATGATCGTGTCCTCGGCGTCGGCCAGGGCCTTCGCGATCGGCTCGAAGCGCGTAGCGAGCTCCGGATCCTCGGTCTGTCCCGCGACCGCCTGGGCCCAGTACATCGCGAGGTAGAACTGGCTGCCGCGGTTGTCGATCTCGTGGACCTTCCGGGACGGGGCCTTCGCGTTGAGGAGCAGCTGGGCCGTGGCCGCGTCGAGGGTCTTGCCGAGCAGCCGCGCCGCGCCGTTGTCGAAGTGCTCGCCGAGGTGGTCGAGCGAGGCCGCGAGCGCGAGGAACTCGCCGAGCGAGTCCCAGCGGAGGTGTCCCTCCTCCTCGAACTGCTGCACGTGCTTCGGGGCCGAGCCGCCGGCGCCGGTCTCGAAGAGGCCGCCGCCGTTCATCAGGGGCACGATCGAGAGCATCTTGGCCGACGTGCCGATCTCGAGGATCGGGAAGAGGTCGGTCAGGTAGTCGCGAAGGACGTTGCCCGTGACGGAGATCGTGTTCTCGCCGCGGCGGATGCGCTCGACGGAGAATCGCGTGGCGTCGATCGGCGTCATGATCTCGATCTGCAGCCCGCTCGTGTCGTGCTCGGGCAGGTACTGCTCGATCTTCTTGATCAGCTGGGCGTCGTGGGCGCGCGTCGCGTCGAGCCAGAAAACGGCCGGCCAGCCGGTGGCGCGCGCGCGGGTCACGGCGAGCTTCACCCAGTCCTTGACGGCGGCGTCCTTCACCTGGCAGGCACGCCAGATGTCGCCTTCCTCGACGTCGTGGGACATGAGGACGTCTCCGCCGGCGTCGATGATCTCGATCTTGCCGTCGGCCGCGACCTCGAAGGTCTTGTCGTGGGAGCCGTATTCCTGGGCCTTCTGGGCCATCAGGCCGACGTTCGGAACCGTCCCCATCGTCGTCGGGTCGTAGGCGCCGTTCGCCTGGCAGTCCTCGACGACCGCCTGGTAGACGCCCGCGTAGCTCGAGTCCGGGATCACGGCCTTGCAGTCCTGCAGATCGCCGTCCGGGTTCCACATACCGCCCGAGTCGCGGATCATCGGCGGCATCGACGCGTCGATGATGATGTCCGACGGGACGTGCAGGTTCGTGATCCCCTTGTCGGAGTTGACCATCGCCATCGCGGGGCGCTCCGCATAACACGCCTTGATGTCCGCTTCGATCGCCTCGCGCTCGGCATCCGGGAGCGTCGCGATCTTCGACTCGACGTCACCGAAGCCCTGGTTCGGGTCGACGCCGAGCTTCTCGAAGGTCGCGCCGTGCTTTGCGAAGACCGGCGCGTAGAACGCCCTGACGGCGTGGCCGAAGATGATCGGGTCGGAGACCTTCATCATCGTCGCCTTCATGTGGAGCGAGAAGAGGATCCCCTTCGCCTTCGCGTCGTCGATCTGCTCGCCGAGAAAGGCGACCAGCGCCTTCTTGCTCATCCGGGTCGAGTCCATGATCTCGCCGGGAAGCAGCTCGATGTTCTCCTTGAGTACCGTCTTCTCTCCGTCGGAGCTGGTGTGTACGATCGAGACGCTCGTCGCCGCGTCGATCGTGACGGACTGCTCGTTGTGACGGAAGTCGCCGTCGCTCATGGTGGACACGTGGGTCTTGGAGTCGGCGGCCCAGGCACCCATGCGGTGCGGGTTCTGGCGGGCGTACTCCTTGACCGCGTTCGGCGCGCGGCGATCCGAGTTGCCTTCGCGAAGGACCGGGTTCACGGCGGAGCCCTTCACGGAGTCGTAGGTCGCCTTGATCTTCTCTTCGTCGGCGTTCGCCGGCTCGTCCGGGTAGTCGGGGAGGGCGTATCCCTTGCCCTGCAGCTCGGCGATCGCGGCCTTCATCTGCGGGATCGAGGCCGAGATGTTCGGCAGCTTGATCACGTTGGCTTCGGGCGTCTTCACGAGCTCCCCGAGTTCGGCGAGGCCGTCCGCTTCGCGCTGCTCGGGGGTGAGGGCCTCGGGGAAGACCGCCAGGATCCGACCGGCGAGGGAGATGTCCCGGGTCTCGACGGGCACCCCGGTCGCGCCGGCGAAGGCCCGAATCACGGGCAGGAAGGCGTAGGTCGCGAGGGCGGGGGCCTCGTCGGTCCAGGTGTAGATGATCGGCGGGGACTGGCTCATGCTCGGTCTCTCTCTCGGGCGGACGCCCCGGGGATCGGAAAGTCCCTGGGAAATCGCCGCCTTGCAGCTGGTCGGGTCGACACGGATTCAAGAATGGAATCAGGATTGGAACGGCGTTTTGCTTCCGCTCGATCCGATCGACGGCGCGATCGGGGCGGGGCTCGCCGCAACGGGCGCCGAGTGTCTACAACACTTGGCGGCGCGGGACCATCCGGGCGAGGACCGGCCCAGACCCGCGCCCGACGGGCTCGCGGCGTCAGCCGGCGCCGAGATCGGCGAGCAGCCGCGGCTGAACGACCTCGGTCCAGAGGGCGTAGCCCTTCTCGGTGAGGTGGAGCCCGTCGATCCAGAAGAGATCGGCGGGCGGAGCGTCTCCATCGCCGACGTCGAGCATCGGCGCGCCGATGTCCAGCACGGTCATCCGCGGGTCGGCGTCCGCGATCCGCGCGATCCGATCGTTCGTCTCGTCCATCAGAGGCCACAGGTCCCAGCGCAGCCGCGAGGGTTTGATGGTGATGTAGTAGATCGGCAGCGCGGGCTGGTCGGCGCGGACGTGGGCGACCAGCGCCTGGAAGTCGGAGACGACCGTCTCCGGTGTCTTGCCGGCGCCGATGTCGTTGTCGCCGACGTAGATCACGAGGGCGCGGGGCGCGTAGGGCGTGATCACGCGGTCGGCGAAGTGGACGACGTGGGACATGTGCGCGCCGCCGAAGCCTCGATTGAGGACCTGCATCGGCGCCATGTCCCGCTCGAGGGTCTTCCAGAGACGGATGCTCGAGCTGCCGGTGAAGAGGATCCGTCCGGGCTCGGGCGGGGCGGTCGCATCCGCGGCTTCGAAGGCCTCGATCTCGGACGCCCAGAAGTCCGGCTCGTTCATCGCGTCGCCGCGCACGAAGAGATAGAGGGCGCCACCCCCGACCACGAGGACAGCGAGCGCGAGCACGGCGAGCAGGATCTTCTTGAGCATCGGAGGATTCCGCGACCGCGCGGCCTAGCCCTGGATGATCCAGGGCGACGGGAAGTCGTCGGCGCGGAGCAGGGCGTCGGTCCCGCCATCGACGAAGAAGATCGAGCCCACGATGAAGCGTGCCTTGTCGGAGAGCAGGAAGCCGATCAGCTCCGCGATCTCCTCCGGCTTCCCGTTCCGACCGATCGGCATCGGGAACTTGTCCATGTGTTGGCCCAGGATGGGGTCGTTCATTCCTTCTTCGACCATCGCCGTCATCGTCTTGCCCGGCGCGACCGCGTTCAGGTTGATGCCCCGCCCGATCCACTCCTCCTTGACCGCACGGGCGCGCAGCCAGCGGGCCAGCGCCATCTTCGTCGCCGGGTAGGCCGCGATCGAGCCGGTCTTGTCGCCGACCGCGCGGGCCGCCGTCTCGTCTCCCGCGATCAGCGCTTCGACGAGCTCGATCGGCGGGTTGGGCGCGGTGGTCGTCGAGTTCGAGCAGAGGCCGACGACCGACGCCTCTCCGCTCGCGGCGAGGGCGTCGTGGAGGCCCTCGATCAGCTGGATCGTGCCGAAGAAGTTGAGGCTCACGAGGAGGCTGCCCGGGCGATCCGGAAGGCCCGAGAGTCCGGCGCAGGGCACCAGGCCGTCGAGCTTTCCGTCGCATCGCTCGAGGATCCCGGCGATCGCGGCCTGACGGCCATCCGGGCTCGCGAGATCGGCGGTGAAGGACTCGCTGCAGCCCTCGGCGGGGTTCAGGTCGATGCCGATGGTCTTGTGGCCTTCGCGGGCGAGCAGAGCGGCCGTGGCCGCGCCGATCCCGCTGGCGGCGCCGGTGATCGCGATCGTCTTCATGGGGGTCTCCTCCGGAGGGGCGTCGGAGCGACGCCGACGGGCGAACCAGACTAGCCCTCGCTCGCGCGAGTCGCCCGGGACCTCCCGAGTGGCCCCTCGGATCCGTTACCCTCGCTCGACCACGCATCGCAAAGGAGGCGCCCCTCGCCATGAGCCACCCCGACGTTCAGCTCCCCGGCCGCTTCACCCCGCAGCAGGCCGCCGATCTCGCCGAGATCCAGCAACGGATCTTCTTCTACGGCTGGTGCATCGACCACCGCCGCTTCGACGATCTCGACGGCGTCTTCCTGCCCGACTCCGTCATCCACTACGACACCGACGGCGGCAGCAAGGGCCCCTGGACCGAGATGAAGCCCTGGCTCACCAAGCTGTCGGTCTTTCGCTGTACGCAACACAACATGTGCAACCCGATGGTGCGCTTCGACGAGAGCGGCGACCGAGCCTGGTCGACGACCTACGGCTACCTGATGCACATGCAGGAGACGACGAGCGGCGAGAAGAGCGTGATGAAGCACTCGGCGATCTACCGCGACGAATGGCGGCGCATCGACGGCGAGTGGAAGATTCTCGCGCGAACGCTCTCGGACGTGGGCGTCGAGGGCACCGTCCACTTCGACGGCGTCGTCGGCTACGACGCGCCCGTCTCGTGGTAGCCCCGGCTCGCGTCTAGCCGCCTTCGGTCGGCGGCGTGTACCAGATCGGCGACGAGTAGGCGCGGTCCTGGTTGACGATCGCCTTCGCCTCGTCGGGGAGCGCCGCGCCGAAGGCCGCTGCGTCGTAGTCGCTCCAGCGCGGCGTCGGAATCTCGAGGACACGGACGTAGTAGAAGGCCGCCTCGGCGGGATCGAAGTCCGGGTCGCGCCAGACCGTCGACAGCTCCGCCGCTCCGATGGCGTTGGTGTAGCTCGCGTTCGCGAGATCACGGGTGTCGCCGACCGGATCGAGCTTCCCGTTTCGGCGGATGCGGCGACGGTCCCGTCGATTCGGATCGTTCTTCGACCAGTCGATGTCGTAGACCCGCTCGTGGGTCTCGCCGGACGCGTCTCGCCATCCCTTCACGACCTGGAGACGATCGAGGTTCGCGCCGATCGGGTCGCGCTGGGCGGCGATCAGGAAGGAGGGCACGCTGCCGCGGGGCCTCTCGCCGAGCGCCCCGCCCATCGGCACGCCCTTCGCGTAGCCGAGCCGCGCGGGGTCCGAGGCGTCGGCGTCCTCGTCGCCGAAGGCCCAGCCCCCGAAGAAACGCAGCGTGATTCGCGGCCCCGTGGTCGCGTAGACCTCGCGCCGGGCCATCGCGTCCCAGATCGCCTCGCGCGTGTTCTCCGTCGCCCAGACCGCGGCATAGCCCGAGGCGGCCTGCTGCCAGCCCATGATCGTGATGTCCCCGGAGTGGCCGACGGGGCTCGTGGGGCGCCGTGCGCTCGGCTCCTGCCCCGCGCTGTGCTTGCCGAAGAAGTTGGCTTCGTCGGCGGTTGCGAGCGCAGTATGGGAATCCGTCGAGCCGATCATGCCGAAGCGGAAGGGGTTCACGCCGAGCTCGCCGTAGAGTCGCAGGCCGACCCGGAGCGCCGAGCGCGCGTATTCGTACTGGAACATGTCGTCGGTCTTCGGCACGCCGGCGAAGTTCGCGAGGTCCCAGCTCTCGTAGTCGGCGAACTCGTCGTCCGGCGAGAGGAAGGGGTGGGTCTCGCCGTCGCCCTTGATCTGGGTGACCTCGACGAGCGGCTCCCAGCGCGCGCGTCGCTTCGCGTAGTCGGCATCGATCGGCTCGCCCGCCCGGGTTTCGGGGAGGAACATCAGGCCGTTCGAGAGGTTGCCGTTGTGCGGAATCGCCAGGACCTTCCCACCGGTCTCCGCCTCGTAGCGCCCGAGCGCGGCCCAGAGGTCCTCGGGGTCGTCGCTCATGAACGCCGAGAAGGGGAGGCGGTCCTTCAGACGATCGGCGCCGTCGCGATAGACGACGACGCGGTGCAGGTTGCTGCCGCCGGGCCAGGACGTCCACTCGTACCCGATGAACGCGGTGAAGCGGCCCGGCGCGTTGTGGCGTTCGGCGGCCTCGACGACCTGGCTCCAGGCGGGAGCGACGATCTCGGGATCGTTCAGCTCGGTGGGCCAGCCCTGCATTCGGCCCTCCTCGGAGATCGCGAGGCCCGCCTTCGCGCCGCCGACCTCGACCAGCAGGCGGCGCCACTCCTTCAGCCGGTCGTTGGCGAGGAGCTTCTCGTTGCCGGCGACGAGTGCGTCCATCGAGCCCAGGCCGTTGGCGTGATCGGCGATCACGAGGAAGTCGAGCGGTCGGTCCAGGCGGGCCTTCTGGCCGTGGGTCGCGACGAGGGTCTCCCCCTTCGCGAAGCGGTAGGCGTCGTCGGAGTCGAGGGTCACACCGAAGCTGTAGGCATCCTGGGAGAGGCGGGTGTGGAGGTGGGTATCGCCCCAGAGCGGCGTCCGGGGGATCGGCGCATGGGCAGGCGTCGAGTACGGCGCCAGCGGCGCGGGGGCGGCGGATCGGGCGGTGGCTTCGTCCGGGACGGCGGGGTCGTCCGCGGCGGCGGGCGGCGCGGCGCAGGCGAGGGCCAGCAGGAGGGCGCGCGCGACGGCGTCCAGAGGGATCGGGGAAACGATTCGCACGCGAGGGCCTCCAGGCGCGCCAGCGGCGACGCGCGGTCGCGATGGTAGGGGATTCGTCGACTTTTCACGGTGCCATCGACGTGGGATGATCGGAGGCGCGGCGCCACCGCGGGTGCCGGCGGGAGGGAATGCGTGGCCGAGGAATACGATGTCTGCGTGATCGGGACCGGCGCCGGGGGCGGGGTCATGATCGACCAGCTGACGGCGGCCGGGTTCCGGGTGGTCGCGCTGGAGCGAGGGGGGCGCGTCGGCCCCCTCGACTTCGACGACGACGAGCTCAAGAACGTGATCCGTGATCAGGTCTTCTCGCCCCATCAGCTCGAGACCTATCGGTTCGACGCGGAGAGCGATTCGATCACCGGCCGATTCAGCCATCTCGCCCACTGCGTGGGCGGAACGATGACCCATTGGGCGGCCTGGTCCTGGCGTTTCCGACCCGACGATTTCGAGGTGCTCTCGAAGGAAGGGCCGCTCGCCGGCGCCAACCTCGCCGACTGGCCGATCAGCTACGACGAGCTCGAGCCCTTCTACACGAAGGCGGAGCAGGACTTCGGCGTCGCCGGGGATCACACGATGAACCCCTTCGGCGCGCCGCAGAAGACGCCGCTCCCCAATCCGCGCCATCCCGAGCGGGTCTCCGCGAAGAAGTTCGCGGCGGGCGCGAAGAAGCTCGGCTACCACCCCTTCCCCGTTCCGAAGGCGATCAATTCGCGGCCCTACGGCGGCCGGCCGCGTTGCATGTACGGCGGGGCGTGTCGGGCCTACGGCTGCCCGATCCACGCGAAGGCGACGACGCTCTCGGTCTCCCTTCCTCGGGCGGAGCGAACGAAGAAGCTCGACCTGCGGATCGAGGCGATGGTCTACGAGCTCCCCGTCGACGACCGGGGTCGCGTGACCGGGGCGCGCTACCTCGACGCGAAGGGCAACGCCCACGAAGTGCGCGCGCGACACACGATCGTGTCGGCCGGCGCGATCGGCACGCCCCAGCTCCTGCTCCTGTCGAAGTCGAACCGGTTCCCGGACGGCCTCGCCAACGGTTCGGGGCAGGTCGGGCGAAATCTCACGTTCCACCATCATCCCTCGGTGGTCGGCGTCTTCGACGAGGACCTCCGGACCTATGCCGGCTTCGAGAGCCACGCGGCCTTCGACGACCTGCATGCGAGCGATCCGAAACGCGGCTTCATCCGGGGTGGCGTGGTCGGCGAGCTGAACACGTTCACCCATCAGCCGATCGCCTACTCGGTCGTTCTCGCGGGGGATCACCGCTTCGGATCGAGCTGGGGAGCCGGGCTCAAGGATCGGATCCGGGCGTTTCCGCGGACGCTGACCCTGGCGTTGATCGGGGAGGAGATGCCGATGGAGGAGAACGGCGTCGACCTCGATCCCGAGGTCGAGGATCGTTTCGGGCTGGCCGTCCCGCGCGTCACGAAGCGCCACCACGAGAACGACCTCGCGATGTACGAATGGTACGAGAAGAAGCTCATGGAGGTGGCGGAGGCCGCCGGGGCGAAGCACGTCGCCCCCGGTCGCAATCCCGAAGTCCACATCTCGAAGACCCAGGCCCAGAAGGGCAATGCCCACAATCACGGGACGGCACGCATGGGCAACGACCCCTCGAGGTCGGTCCTCGACAGGTGGTGCCGGAGTCACGAGGTGCCGAACCTGTGGGTGGTCGACGGGAGCTTCATGCCGACGACGGGCGGTTACAACCCGACGCTCACCATCCTCGCCAACGCCTATCGCGTCGCGGACCACTTCATCCGCGAAGCGAAGAAGGGATCGATCTGATGTCCCACGAAGACCAGCGACGCGACGTTCTCGATCGGCGGGCCTTCCTCCAGCGGGGCGGGATCTACGGCGCGGGCGTGCTCGTCGCGCTCCACCTTCCGCGACCCGAGGCGGCCCGGGCCGCCGCCGAGAGCACCGCGCCGGTCGTCCTGTCCCAGGCGGAATGGGCGACCCTCGAGGCCGCGACGGCGCGGATCATCCCGACCGATCGAGAGCCCGGCGCGAAAGAGGCCAACTGCGTGAACTTCATCGACAAGGCCCTGGCGAACGAGGACGCCGCCGCCGTTCCGCTCTACAAGGGTGGGCTCCCGGCCCTAGACGGGGTCGCCCGCACCCGTCACGGGAAGGCGTTCGTCGAGCTCACGCCGGCGGAGCAGGATGCGGTGCTCGGGGATCTGGAGAAGGGCGCTGCCGCCGAATGGACGATCGGCGGGCAGCTGCCCTCGCCCGTGTTCTTCGAGACGTTGCGGGTGCACACGATCGTGGGGTTCCTCGCGGATCCGTCCTACGGCGGAAACGCCGATTACGCCGGTTGGCGGGTCGCCGGCTATCCCGGGCCCCGCCATCGCCGGGGCGGCTTCACGCCGGATCAGGTCGAGGGCAAGGCGCCGGTCGTGCCCGTCTGGGAGCGCTAGGGCAGCGGGCGTGGCCGAGGCGCGCAGGGGAGCGGTCTTCACAGGCGGGATCCGGAACCTAGGGTCCGGCAGGCCGCCTGATGGCCGCCGGAGCATCCCGTGCCCTTCGAACCCCTCGAATACGCCCAGGAACAGCTGGTGCCGATCCTCGACGTCCTGCGCGAGAGCGCGGAAGCCGAGGGCAAGGCGGATCAGGCGGCGTTCTTCGGGCGCATCCACGCCGGCATGACGAACGCCCATGACGCAGTCGATCTCGCGGAGCCCTTCATGGAGCTCTCGGCGAGCGCGTTCATGGGCTTCGATCTCAGTCCGCCGGTCGCGATGCTCCTCGACCAGTTGCTGCTCCATGCCAGCCAGCTCTCGGAAGTCCTCTCTCTCGACGAGGGCGAGATCCACTAGCTCCGGGGCTCCCCACCCGCCCGCCGTCTCGTTAGAGTTTCGGTTCGGCGCCGTTCTGCCCGTGCGGCGCTCCAGGAGATTCCATGCGCTTCGCCTACCACGCCACGATGTGCAACCCCGACTTCTACCTGCCGCTCGCGCTCGCGTGCGAGGAGGCGGGGGTCGATACGTTCACCCTTCCGGACAGCATCTGTTATCCGGAGGAGTCCGACAGCAAGTACCCCTACAACGGGACCGGCGATCGGGAATTCCTCGAGGGCGTGCCCTTTCTCGAACCCTTCGTCGTGGTACCGGCCATGGCGGCGGTGACCGAGAAGCTCCGCTTCTCGACCTCCGTCTACAAGCTCGCGATCCGCCAGCCCGTCGTCGTAGCCAAGCAGCTCGCCTCGCTCGGGACGATGTTCCCTGGTCGCTTCACCTTCGGCGTCGGGATCAGCCCCTGGCCCGACGACTTCGCCGCCTGCCAGATTCCCTGGGAGAAGCGCGGGAAGCGGCTCGACGAGATGCTCGACATCCTGCGCGGTCTGATGACGGGCGACTACTTCGGATACGACGGCGAGATCTTCCAGATCGACTCCATGCAGGTCACGCCGGTCCCGAAGGTCCCGGTTCCGATCCTGATCGGCGGCCACGCGAAGCCGGCGCTTCGCCGCGCGGCGCGCGTCGCCGACGGTTTCATCCACGCGGGCGGCTCCTACGAGGACCTCGCGGCGATGGTCGACGAGATCGACGGCTACCGGAAAGAGTACGGGCGCGAGAACGAGCCCTTCGAGTACCAGTCGATGGGCGCCGAGGCGTTCAGCGTCGACGGTGTGAAGCGGCTCGAGGACCTCGGCGTGACCGAGGCGATCTTCGCCTTCCGCAACCCGTACGACGGGACCCCGGACACGCAGACCCTCGACGAGAAGATCGCCCAGATCAACTGGTTCGCGGAGAACGTCATCCACAAGGTGCGCTAGCGCGGGCGCGGCGTTGGCCGCGCCCGGCACGCCGGGGCATCATCCCGCCGCCATGACGTCCCGAATCGAGACCGCCCTTCAGACGCTGCTGGACGACGAGCTGATCCAGTACGTGCTCCCGATCTTCTTTCTGGCGATCGTGGTGGAGGCGATCTGGTCGGCGCGCGCGAGGCGGGGCCTGTATCACGGCCGCGACTTCATTGCGTCCCAGTGCATGCTGATCGGCTCGGTCCTGATCGAGATCGTGCCGAAGACGCTGCTGATCGCGCTCATGTCCCTGATCCACGAATGGAGTCCGCTGCGGGACGTCGTCGGTCGACAGCCCTGGGCCTGGGTCGTCCTCTTCCTTCTCGACGACTTCACCTACTACTGGTTCCACCGCCTGAACCACGAGGTCCGGTTCTTCTGGGCGGGTCATGTGAATCATCACTCGTCGGAGTACATGAACTTCGGCACGGCGCTCCGACAGGGCGTCGTCGAGCGGGTGTACAAGCCCGCTTTCTGGCTCTGGATCGCGGCGCTCGGTTTCGATCCGGCGATGATCCTGCTCATGATGGGCGTCAATCTGACCTATCAGTTCTGGACGCACACCGAGGCAGTCCGTCGGTTGCCTGCCTGGTTCGAAGCGGTCTTCAACACCCCGTCTCACCATCGCGTCCACCACGGTTCGAACACGCGCTATCTCGACCGGAATCACGCCGGGGTGTTGATCGTCTGGGACAAGCTCTTCGGCACCTTCAGTCCGGAGCTCGACGAGGAGCCGGTCGTGTACGGCCTCACGAAGAACCTCGGGACCTTCGACCCGTGGACGGTGCTCGTCCACGGTCACGCGTCGCTCTTCCGCGACATGCGACGGGCGGGGAGCCTCCGGAAGGCGCTCCGCTACTTCTTCGACGCGCCCGGCTGGAGCCACGACGGACCGGACGAGCGGGCGAAGACGCTCCGGGCGGAGGCGGGGTTGTGACGGAGGAGGCGAGCCTGCCGTCGGTCGAGCTCGAGCGCGCGTGGAGCGCGCTCTCGGGCGGGTTCGAGGTCGAGCCGGGCGTGACGGGTCTGCTCCATCAGACCGTCCGCCTGAATGCGAACGCGGGCGGGCGTTTCGTGCTCCAGCGCGTGAGCGACGTCTTCTCGCCGGCGATCCAGGACAACATCGTGGCGGTGACGCGACACCTGGCGTCGCGCGGCTTCGAGACCTTCGAGCTGGTCGCCACGACCGACGGCAACTTCAGCCTGGATCTCGGCGCGGCGGGGCGCTTCCGCCTGTTGACGCGACTCGAGGGCGTGAGCTTCCACCGCCTGCAATCCACCCCGCAGGCCCGGTCCGCCGGGGCGCTCGTCGGTCGCTTCCACGCGGCCCTCGACGATTTCGACGCTCCCCTGGCGCCGATGGGCATTCCGTTTCGAGACACGCCCCTCTATCGCCGGCGTCTCGTCGAGGCGCTCTCGGCGCATGCGGATCACGATCGACGGGCGGACGTCGCGGGCCTGCACGCACGCATCGAGGCGGGCTTCGCGGCGCTCGGGGAGGTCCCCGCGACGCGGGATCGCGTGATCCACGCCGACCTCAAGATCTCGAACGTCCTCTTCGCCGGCCAGGAGCCGCCGGCCCGCCACGAGGCGGTCGCGTTGATCGACTTCGACACGCTGATGCGGGCGCCGCTCCACAGCGAGTGGGGGGACGCCTGGCGGTCGTGGTGCAACCGGCGAGGCGAGGACGAGCGGGAAGCGGTCTTCGACCTCGAGGTCTTCGAGGCGTCGATTCGGGGCTTCGCCCAGGGCTACGGTCGCCCGATCGATCGCGCGGAGCGCGATTCGCTCGTCGATGCGACGGAGCGGATCGCCCTGGAGCTGGCCACGCGCTACGCGACGGACGCACTCGAGGAATCCTACTTCGCCTGGGATCGCGACCGGTTCCGTCGCGCGACGGATCACAACCTCGTGCGAACGGAAGGCCAGCTCTCCCTCGTCGAGGCCGCGCGAAGCTGCCGCGATGCGCGCGTCTCGATCCTCGAGTCGGTCTTCCCCGTCGAGGATGGGGCCTAGGGCCTGCGCGCGACTTCAGCGCCGCGGGCGGGGAGCGCGACGGTCACGCGGGTCCCGCGTCCCTCGTCGCTGTCGATCGTGAGCCGGCCATCGTGGTCGGCGACGATGCCGTGCGAGACGGAGAGCCCGAGTCCGGTCCCACCTGCGTGCAATCGGGTCGTGAAGAACGGGTCGCGGGCGCGCGCGAGCACGTCCTTCGACATGCCGATCCCGTGATCGCGGACGGTGCACTCGACCTCGGTGCGAAGGTCGTCTGCGATCCAACGCGTCGTGATCTCGATCCGGCCGCCGGCCGAGCTGGCGTTCGTAGCGTTCTGGATCAGGTTCAGAAGGACCTGCGCGAGCTCCGTGGCGTTCCCGTCGATCGCGGGGAGACTCGCGTCGAGGTCGACCTCGAGCTCGACACCCGCACCGCGCGTCTGGTGGCGTGCGTCGTCGCGCGCGCGTCGCACGACGTCGTTCATCGAGATCGAGCGCTTCTCCGAGGACTCGTTGCGACCGAAGCGCAGCATGCTCTTCACGATGTGGCTGCACCGCTCGACGTCCCGCCGGATGCCGGCCAGGGCCTCGTCCCGTTCTTCCTCGTCGGTCGTGAGGGCCGCCATCTCGGTTCCGATCAGGATCGTACCGAGGGGGTTGTTCAGCTCGTGTGCGAGGCCCGCGGCGAGGGTGCCCAGCGCGGCGAGCTGTTCGTTGCGGCGTGCGTCCTCTCGGGAGGCCTCGAGCTCACGTGTCCGTTCGGCGACGAGGGCTTCGAGGCGTTCACGGTACGCGGCGAGCTCCGCCTGCTCGAGCTTTCGGTCGCTGATGTCGTGGGTCACGGCGAGCTGGGCCACGATCCGGCCATTCTCGTCCTCGAGCGGCGCTGCGAAGGTCTCCATCTGGCGATGGGTGCCCTTGCAGCCCTCGATCTCGAACTCCAGCCGCGCGTGCTCTCCCTCGAAGACGCGCTCGTTCAGCGCGATGAACGCCGCGCGATCGCGGGGCACGACGAGGTCGTAGACGCACGCCCCGATCATCTCTTCCTCGCGATCGGCCTCGATCATCGCCAGTCCGGCGGGATTCATCGACAGAAGCGAACCGTCACGCGCGACGAGCTTCACGCAGGCGGGCTCCGACTCGAAGATCGTCCGATAGCGCGCCTCGCTCTCGATCATCGCTTCGACGAGTGCGTCGCGGTCCGAGCGAGTCGGCCGGTCGTCGTCCTCGATCGACGGTCGGCCGCCGAGTGCATGCGCGTCGGGCCGTTCGGCGTGCTCGGAGTCACGTCGCTGGGACAATCCGGGCCTCCTGTCCGGGGAGCCTGGATCCTCGCACGCCGTCGGCCCGAGGTCATCCGTCCCGCGTGGGCGATCGCTGACCCGTGTTCGCCGAAGCCGGGGGAACACCTGTCTTCCAGCGCGGGTCTTCTCCCCGGGAAGCCCGCGATTGATCCGATCCGCGGGATCCCGCACTCTACGCCGGAGTGGGGCGTTCCTCGAGCGACGCCGACCACGCGAATGGGGGAAAATGGATGCGGAAGCTCCTGATCGGTCTGGCCGTCGTGTTCGTCGTCCTGATCGTCGTCGTCTTCGTCGCGGTGTCGAACCTGAACGGGTATCTCGAAGAGAACCGGGACACCCTTGCTGGGATCGCCAGCGATGCGGCGGGGCGGGACGTCTCCTTCGAGAAGGCCGAGGTCGCCTTCTCCGGGGGGCTCGCGGTTCGGGTCGCCGGACTCCGGGTCTCGGAGGATCCGCGCTTCGGCAAGCCCGACTTCCTCTCCCTCGACGACGCCTACGTCGGCGTCCGCATCCTGCCGGCGCTCTCGGGACGGATCGAAGTCAGCGGGATCCGACTCGATGCGCCGTCGATTCGTGTGATCCAGACCGCGGAGGGCTTCAATTTCGCGAGCCTCGGTGGGGGCGGGGAGGCCGCTCCGGCGCCGCCGCCCGAGGAGGAGTCGGGGGCCTCGGGCTCGATGGCCCTCGCGATCGCCGCCCTCGAGATCGATGGAGGAACCCTCGTCTACGAGGACCGCACGAGCCCCGACGGCCTCGCCCTCGTGATCGACGACTTCATGAGTACGGGCACCGACCTGACCCTGGACGGCCCGATCGCGATCGACTTCTCCGGTCGGGTCCGTTCCTCGGAGCCCGCGGACGAAGGGCTCGCGAGTGAAGTGGAGGGCGAAGTCCGACTCGCGGCGTTGGATCCGCTGAACGGGACGGTCGTCCTCGAGAGCCCCTCTCTGCTGCCGGCGCTCTTCGGCGTCCGCCTCGAGGAAGGCGAGACGATCGAGCGCCTCGACGCGTTGCGCATCGACGTCGAGCTCACCCCGGATCCGCCGACGGAGGGCTATCCGGTCTCGATCCGCTCGCGCGAGGCCCGCCTCGCCGGCTTCGACCTCTCGGACATCGCCATCGACGTCAACTACCGGTCGGTCGCGACCGGTTCCGCCGTCACCCTGGACCAGGTGGCGATCGGCCTGGCCAGCGGGACGATCGAGCTGACCGGTGACGTCCTCCTCGGCCCGCCCGGGGCGTCGCCGTTCGATCTGAAGACCAAGATGCGGGACCTCGACGCCGGGGAGCTGGCCGCGGTGTTGATGGGGGTGCCGGCGGAGGCGGTGACCGGAACCCTGGGCGGCGACGTCGACCTGGCCGGGGACAGCCTCGAATGGGAGTCGCTCAAGAAGAGTCTCGTGGGCAAGCTTCGCCTCGACGTCGGCGCGGGGGCGCTCGAACAGGTGAACGTGCTGAACACCCTCGTCGGTCGGCTCTCCGCGGATCCGGGGATCGGTCAGCTCGCGGCGACCTCGATCCGGGACGTCGTGCCCGAAGCGCTGTCGGGCGACCGCACACCCTTCGACGGGATCGGCATGGCCCTCGAGATCCTCGATGGGACGATCCACGCGAGAGACCTCCAGATCGCGGCGCGGGACTTCGCGATCGACGCGGTCGGGAAGGTCGGGCTCGATGGAGCGCTGTCCGCGGACGGGAGCTTCCGCTTCTCGGAGGCGCTCTCGGAGAAGATCCTGGCGAAGGCGGATCGACTCGAGTCCGTCCTCGGGCAGGACGGGATCGTCGTGCTCCCGCTTCACATCGGCGGGACGACCGACTCCCCGACCATTGCCCCGGACCTCACCGCGCTCTCGGGCAAGGCGAAGGACGAGCTCAAGAACCGGGCGGCGGAAGCGCTGACCGACAAGATCTTCGGCAAGCGCAAGGACGGTGAGGGGAGCGCGGCGGAAGAAGCCGATCGCAAGGCCACCGAGGACGCGCTCCGCGAAGGCATCGGCCGCTTCCTCGGGCGCTAGAGAGGCTGTCTCAGCGGCGCTCGGCGACCAGGTCGAGACCCTCGAGGCGTCGAATGAAGATGCTCTTCGCGTAGCGGGCCCAGGCGGGGCGACCACGCTCGGGGCGATCCGGCGCCACGTGCTTCGTCGCGGCGAGGATCTCCTCGACGACGACGCGCGCTTCGAGGCGTGCCAGCGGCGCGCCGATGCAGAAGTGGGCCCCCCGTCCGAAGCTCATGTGCTTCTTGGGATGCTTGCGGTCGAGGCGAAGCAAGTCGGGGTCGTCGAGGACGGCCGGGTCGCGGTTCGCGGAGGCCCAGAGCAGCATCAGCCGATCGCCCTCCGCGAGATCGTATCCGCCGAGGCTGCAGTCCCGGCGCACCGCGCGGTAGTGGAAGTTGAACGGCGGCTCGAGGCGCACGACCTCTTCGACGAAGCGCGGGACGAGGGTCGGGTCTGCGCGAAGCCGATCTGCGAGGGCCGGATCCTCCGCCAGCACGCGAAGCGTCGAGCCGATCAAGGCCGCCGTCGACTCGCCGCCGGCGCCGAACATCACGATCGCGATCCCGATGGCTTCGTCTCGCGCGATGCGTCCGTCCCGGGTCGCGAGGGCCAGGGCGTTCAGGAGCGGCGCGTCGGGCGCGGGGTCCGGGGAGTCGAGGACGTCGAAGTGGCGCGCCAGGTAGCGCGCCATGTTCGCGGACTCGGTCGCGAGGAAGGTCAGCCGGCCGTGGTCGGCTTCGCCGGCGAGGATGTCGCCGCCCATCATCGACCAGGTTCGGAAGTCGGCGACGTCGGCTTCCGGGAGGCCGAGCAGGTACGCGACGGCGAGGGCGGGGACGACTTCGGCGATCGGGACGGCGTCGCCGCCGCCCGCGTCGAGCCAGGGGGCGAGCGCCCGTCGGGTCCATCCGCGCACCCGCTCCTCCATCTCGGGCGTGGTCGTGCGTCGCGCGTCGAGGCGTGGCTGCGCCGTCGCGCGATGGACGGCGTGGTGGGGCTCGTCGGCGGTGGCGATCACGGCGTTGCCGCCGGTCGCGAGGGGGAAGACCGCGGGCTCGCCGTCCGGGCCGCGGAAGAGCACGCCGGTCAGATTCGCGGAGAAATCGTCCTCGCGGCCCAGGACTTCGTCGATCAGCGCCCAGCTCGCGACGGCGTGGACCCCGGAGTCGCCGATCCGGGCGAGCGGATGCTGCTCGCGCAGCCGGGCGTAGATCTTCTGGGGCTCCTCGATCGCCTCGGGCGAGAGGATCTCGTCGGCGGTCGAGGAGTAGAGCGGGGCTCGCTTCATGCTCTTCCGGCTCCCCGCAGCATCGCGGCGCCGCGCTCCGCGAGGGCGGCGATCACGATGTGGGTGTTGCTGCGGGTGACCCGCGGAATCGTCGCGCCATCGATCACGTAGAGTCCTCGGGTTCCGCGGACGCGCAGGTCGAGGTCGACCGGAGCGTCATCGTCTTCGCCCATGCGGCAGCTCCCGACGCCATGATAGAAGGCGCCGTGGTTCGCGCCGATCCAGGCGTCGATCTCCTCGTCGCTCTGGTCGCCCAGCGCGCGGAGCGGAGCCGCGTCGTCGGAGACCTTGCTCTCCGCGAGGATCCGTGCGGCGAGGCGGTAGCCGAAGCGGAGGCGTTCGACGTTGCCCGTTTCGCTCGGGAAGGGCCAGTCGAATCGTCCGCGCGCGGAGGCCTCGGCACTCGTCGTCTCGACGCGCGCCTCGCCGAAGGGCTGCTGGAGCGAGACGCTCAGGTTCAGCTGGTAGGCGTCGCGCGCGACCCGCTCGCACCAGGGCGTGATCTGGAGATCGTTCTCCCAGGGCGACCCCTCTGCGGAGACCCGCGCGAGGATCTGGATGCCGTCGCTGCCGGGCTGTTCGAAGCGAGCCGAGAGCGGGGCGGAGAGCTGGATCACCATGTGGTCGGTCCAGTGGCGGCCGACGCCGGCGAGGTCGACGAAGGTCGGCAGTCCCCGTGCGCGAAGCGCGTCGGCGGGACCGATCCCCGATCGCCAGAGCAGGAGCGGCGTGTGCAGCACGCCGGCGGAGAGGATCACGCGGCTCGCCTCGAGCATCTCGCCAGCGGGGAGGGCTACGCCGGTCGCCCGCTCGCCGTCGAAGACGACACGCTCGACCAGCGTCTCGGCGCGGACCTCGAGGTTGTCGCGGTCCAGGGCGGGAAAGAGGTGGGTCGGTCCCGCGGAGAGTCGCCGCTTGCCGTCGCGGTTCATCGGGATCGGGCCGACCCCGGTCGTATCCGGGGCGTTCTGGTCGGGGCACTCGCTGATCCCCTGCCCGAGGCAGGCTTCATAGAAGGCGCGGTAGGTCGGATCCCACTCGGCCTCGGCCCAGCGGCGGATCGGAATCGGCCCCGCATCGCCGTGATAGTCGGCGTCCCCGAACTCGACGTCGGTCTCGAGCCGACGGAACCAGGGCAGCATCTCGTCCCATTGCCAGCCCCTCGGCCAGTTCGCGAGATCCGCCGGCTCCGCGCGCATGGCGACGCCGCCGTTGATGCTCGACGATCCGCCGACCCCGCGCCCGCGCAGGTAGGGGAGTCGCCGGCCGTCGCTCGAGTCGACCTCTTCCCCCCACTCGATCGGCCAGGCGTAGCCGCGGCCGAGGTACTCGACCTGCTCGGGGAGGGCACCGGGGTCGTGCGCCGGGCCCGCTTCCAGGAGGAGGACGCGATGGCCCGGGTCCTCGGAGAGACGGGCGGCGAGGACGCAGCCGGCCGATCCGGCGCCCACGATGATCGTGTCCCAACTCATTCGGTCGTCTCCTGCTGAGCCTGCGGCGTTCTGTACGAGCTTGCGGCGCCCTGATCCGCGAGAGGCGATCGAGCATAGCGAGCCCGCCGAGGGTGCCCGCTCAGTCGGCGTCGTCTCCGAGCAGTCGCGCCCGCAGCGCGTCGTCGTTCACGAAGACGGGCAGCCCGTCGTCGTCCAGGTAGCTGGGCTTGATCGAAGCGCCGCCGTCGACGGCGATCACCTGACCGGTGATCCACGTCGAGAGGTCCGAGAGGAGGAAGAGGGCGGCACGAGCGATGTCTTCCGGGGTGCCGCGTCGACCGAGGGGAAGCGTCCGTCGATCGAGGGTCGCGTCGCTGTCGGTGGCGCGGGGCGTCCGGATCGTGCCGGCTGCGATGGCGTTCACGCGCAGACCGCCAGGACCCCATTCGAGCGCCTGTGTCCGCGCGAGGGACAGGAGCGCCGCCTTCGCCATCGCATAGGGCGCGCCGAAGGGCATCGCCTGGAGTCCGACGATCGAGGCGACGTGAACGAGGCTGGCGGAGTGGCCGACCGGTAGCGCCGCCTTCGCGAAGGTCTGGGAGACGAGCCAGGTCGCGCGCAGGTTCCTTTCGAAGATCGCATCGTAGACGTCGTCCTCTACCCGGGTGATCCGGTCGAAGCGTTCGAGGCCGAGCCCGCCGACGACGTTCACGATCCCGTGCGGTAGGGATCCGCCCGTGCTGCGCGCATCGACGAGCGCTTCGATCGCTGCGCGATCCGTCGCGTCGACGACCAGCGGTTCGATCGTGCCCGGGGCATCGACTGCGCCGTCGACGGTCGGCGTGAGCGCTTCCTCGTTCACGTCGAGGGCGACGACGTGGGCTCCAGCCGCGGCCAGCGCGACGCTCGTCGCGCTCCCGATCCCGCCGCCGCCGGCGCCGACGACCCAGACGATCCGTTCCTCGAGACCCAGACCCACCTCCGGCGTGCGCATGCTAGTCCTCGTCGTCCGAAGCCGGGCGCGTCTCGAGCTCGTCCACCCGGCTGCCGAGTCGGTCGCCCATGTACTCGATCAGCTCGACGACGTACCCGTCGGGATCGCGTAGGCACACGACGGACTCGACCCCGGTCGTCGGATTCGGGTCCATCGGCGCGCCGATGAAGTCGAAGCCCTCGCCGCGCAGCTCCTCGTAGGCAGCGCGGAGGTTGCGGGTCCGGAGCGCCATCACGCGCGGGACGCGATCCGGATCCGCTGGGTCGTCCGGGTTCTTCCACCTCGGCTCGAGCCACTCGATCAGGTCGAGGCGGGTGTGATGCTCGGAGGTGCCGAGGCCGAGGAGGGCGCCTCGGCCCTGGGCGCGACGCATGCCGAAGTTGCTGCCCACGTAGTCGGGCCAGACGACGTCGCGATTGTCGCGCAGGACCTGGAAGCCGAGCCGCGTGTAGAACGCGAGGGAGCGCTCGAAATTCGAAGCGTTCACCACGAAGTGGAAGAGGGATTGCACCTCCCACGACTGCGCTCGGTCTCCGCCCATCGCCCGCTCCTCCTTCGTTCCGGTGTCCGGCCTCGATCTTCGCGCGATGGGGCGGTGTTCGCGAGTGCGGACCGGATTCGTTCCGGTAGAGTGGGAGCTGGAGGTGCGCCCTTGATCCTCGACATCTTCTCCGAGCTGCAGCGCGCGCTGCCCCCTGGTCAGGTCGCCGACGCGGCCTTCGAGGGGCGGATCCTCGAAGACGCGATCGAGCAGGCGAAGCTCGCCGACGCGCTGGGCTTCGGCTGTTGGTGGACCGTCGAGCACCACGGGGCGACCGAATTCTCCTACAGCTCGTCCCCCGAAATGATGCTCGCCGTCCTCTCCCAGCACACGGAACGGATCCATCTCGGGCATTCCGGCGTGCTCGCCCCCTTCAACATCAACCACCCGCTCCGGGTCGCCGAGCGCGCGGCGTTCCTCGACCAGGTGAGTGGCGGGCGTCTCGAGCTCGGACTGGCGCGTTCCGGCGGAACCGAGTGGGAAGCCTTCGAGGTCGATCCGGACTCGTCGCGCGATCAGCTTCGGGAAGCGCTGACGATGATCCCGCGGATGTGGACCCAGGACGCGTTCGAGTGGAAGAGCGAGCACGTGAAGATCCCGCCGAGGAACGTCGTGCCCAAGCCCGTGCAGTCGCCGCATCCGCCGCTCTGGCAGACGGCGACGAGCCCGGAGTCGTTCCGGATGGCGGGCGAGCTCGGCGTGGGCGCCCTCGCGACGACCCTCGTGTCTCCCCTCGATACCCTGGCTCTGATGCTCCGGGAGTACGACAAGGGGCTCGAGTCGGCGAAGCCGGTCGGGAAATTCGTGAACGCCCAGCGCTCGGTCTTCACGTTCATGCACTGTTGTGATTCGCGGGACGACGCGATCGAGTCCGGGGCCGCGGAGGCGGTGCTCTGGTTCATCAACGCTGCGCCGACGGTCTTCCACGTCCCGAGAGATACGTGGATCGACGCGATCCGAGGCGACCTCAAGGACTCGGCGCCGTCGAGCGATGCCGCGCTCGACGCACCCGAGATCTACGACGACCTCGACCTGAACGATCCGATTCCGGTGATCGCGCTCCTGAATCGGCAGCTCGCCGGGCAGCCGCTCGATCCGGAGGAGGTCTTCGAGGTGATGGAACCGATTCCGTCGGTCGTGATCGGTGACGTCGACGCCTGCGAGGCCAAGCTGCGCGGCTACCAGTCGATCGGATGCGACCGGCTGATGTGCCTCATGCAGATGGGACACGTGAGTCAGGAGAGCGTGATGCGCAGCATCCGCCTGACGGGTGAGCACCTGATTCCGAAGTTCGCCTGAAGGAACCGGCGTCGCCTTTCCGGCCGGCCGGTCGCCGCTATCCTGCGCGCCCATGCCGTACGACGTGACCGACTTCCAGAGCTTGATGGCGCTCGAATCCCACGGACCCGACGTCTTCGTGGGGATCGGCCCGGCCTATCCCTGGGGCGGCCTCTACGGCGGGCAGGTCGTGGCGCAGGCGCTTCGCGCCGCCTGTCACACCGTCGACGCGGACCATCTGCCGCACTCCCTCCACGCGTACTTCATCCGCGCGGGAGACACCGAGGAGCCGATCCGCTTCGAGGTCGATCGAATCCGCAACGGCCGTTCCTTCGTGACCCGCCGCGTGGTCGCGCGCCAGTCGATCGGGCCGATCCTGAACCTGTCGGCGTCGTTCCAGGTCCGGGAGTCGAACCAGTCGGACGTGCAGACCCAGTCGATGCCCCGCGTGGCGGCGCCGGAGGACCTCGAGCCGGACCACTGGGGACCGATCCTCTCGCGGCGATCGATCAAGCCCGAGAAGGGCGTACCGCACTCGGCGGCCTGGCTGAAGATCGCGCAGGAGATCGGGGAGGATCCGATCCTCCAGGCCTGTGGGCTCGCCTACGCCTCGGACGACATCCCGACCGAGGCCGCGAGCCTCGCCCATCCGAAGCGCCCCGATCCCTACCACGACGCGGAGAACTACGGCGACGTCTTCGTCGGGGCGAGCCTCGACCACGCGATCTGGTTCCATCGCCCGGGCCGCCACGACGAGTGGGTGCTCCACGACTTCATGGGGCACGGCGTGACGGGGGCGCGGGGGCTCGGCATCGGGCAGGTCTACGCCCGGGGCGGCGTCCACCTGGCGACCATCGCGCAGGAAGTCCTGATCCGGGAGAAGACGCGTTAGGCGTCCCGGCCTTCCGGATCGGCTCCCGAGCTAGCTCCGCGTCGCGACCGCGTCGACGATCCGAGCGACGAGCCCCTCGATGTCGATCCGGGGACCGCGGTCCACGCCGAGCCGAACGACCACCAGGTCGTGCCGGGGGACGACCATCACGTACTGTCCCTCGAAGCCCGTCGCGGCGAATACGTCCGGATCGAGCTGCGGCCAGCGGCGCTCGCCTTCGGCGGGGTCGGTGTTCAGCCACCAATGGGCGCCGTAGATCCCTTCGGTGTTGGTCGGCGTCGGCGTACGCGTGTACTCGATCCAGTGCGGCGAGAGGATCGTCCGGCCCCCGACCCGCCCTCCGTCGAGGTAGAGCTGCCCGAAGCGGGCCCAGTCCCGGGCGGTCGCGAGCATGTGGGAAGAGCCCACGTACACGCCGCTCGCATCCGGCTCGAGGACCGCGCTCGCCATCCCCGTCGGACCGAAGAGGGTCTCGTGCGGGAACCGGAGGTAGGCCGCGAGGTCGCCTTCGAAGGCGACCTGGAGCATGGCGTACTGGAGCAGGTTGGTGGTCCCGCTCGAGTAGCTCCAGAAGGAGTCGGGCGGGCGGGCGATGCCACGGCTGGCCGCATATCGACCGCGGTTCGCCCGCCCGTGGCCGAAGAGCATCTGGATCGCGTCGGAGCCGGGCGCGTCGTAGCTCTCGTCGAATCGGAGGCCGCTGCTCATCCGGAGCAGCTCGTCCCAGGTGATCGCCTGGCGGGGATCGTTCGGCGGCCAGTCCGCGAGGGGGACGCGTGCATTCACGTCGAGTCGACCTCGATCTGCCAGGAGGCCGACCATCGCGCTCGTCACGCTCTTCGTCATCGACCATCCGGCCAGAGGCGTCCGGTGATCGAAGCCTTCTGCGTAGGCTTCGGCGGCGAGGGCACCGCGATGGAACACGACGACGGCGCGGGTCCCGTAGCCCGGCGCCGATTCCGGGTCGAAGGCGGTCGCGACCGCCGCGTCGAGCGTGGGGTCCGGGTCGAGGACGCGCAGCGGCCGGATCGGGCCGGGCCGCGGGGCGAATCCGACGTCGTCCAGCGGCGAAGGCCCGCCGTTCGGATCATCGAGGGTGCAGCCCAGACCTTCGCGATAACGCGCCGTGCTCGGGGCGAAGGCGTTCGCGAACCAGGCGGTGACGGTTCTCGCCTCGTCGTCTACGACGCCCGGGATCGGGATCGGCACGGGCAGGGGAAGGCTGACCTCCACCGCGTCCTCGGGCGTGCGCCCCGAGACGAAGACGGCACTACAGAGCCGCTTCGCCACCCAGCCCGTCCCCGCGATCGGCACGTCGCGTTGCCAGACGACGAGCGCGGCGAGCAGGACGAGCAGAAAGAGGCCGAGGCCCAGAGCGATGCGCGTCTTCGACATGGGGCGGGAGGCTAGTGGGTCCGCGGTGCCCGCCCAAGCGCATGTCTGCGAACGAGGGTCGCAGCGCGGCGAGAGGGGCTACCGTCGTGGCGTGACGCCGCTCGCTCCGGGTCAGATCTCACTGCGCCTCTATCCCCACCGACTTCCGCCGGTCGAGCAGGTGGAGCAGATGCTCGCCCAGGCCCGGGTGGCGGAACGTGCCGGCTGGGACGGTCTGATGACGAGCGAGCATCACGGCGGCTTTCCCGACTACGTGCCGAACCCGCTGCAGCTCGCGGGCTGGCTCCTGGAGGCGACCGATCGGATCTGGGCGGCGGCCTGTCCGTTGCTGCTCCCCCTCTACGCGTGGTCCCACGTCGCCGAGCAGGTCGCGTGGCTCGCGGCGCGCTTTCCCGAGCGCGTCGGCGTCGGCGTGGCGGTCGGCGGCCTCGCCCAGGATTTCGAGATGGCGGGCCTCGACTACGAAGACCGGGGTGCGGTCTTCCGCGCGTCGTTTCCGCTCCTGGCGGAGGCGCTCCGGGGCGAGGCGCAATCGCCGCTCTCGGAGGACGCCGCGATCGCCGCCACCCGGGAGCGTCCGATTCCGGTCGTGTCGGCCGCTCAGGGGCCGAAGGCGGTCGCGCGGGCGGCGGCGGCGGGAACGGGTGTCCTCTTCGACTCGCTGCAGACGCTGGTTCGGATGCGGGCGCTCTGCGACGCCTACGAGGAGGCGGGCGGCTCCGGCCCGCGGATCGCGATCCGTCGCGTGTGGCTCGGCCCGGCGCCCTCCGAGGAGGTCGCCGAGCAGATGGCCTTCTACCGGAGCTACGCACCGGAGGCCGCTCAGGAGCACTGGGGCGACGGCCAGCAGATGATCGCGGCGGAGGGTGCCGAAGAGGTCGCGGCGGGCCTGCTCCGCGTGGCGCGCGAGGGCGGCGCGGATGCGTTCAACCTCCGCGTCCACGTGAAGGGCATCGAGCCTTCGCGGGTCGACGAACAGATCGCGCGGGTCGGCGAGGAGCTCCTCCCGATCCTGCGTCAGGAACTGGTCGCCACACGTTAGTCGACGGCCCCGAGACGTCGGCGGATCTCCGCGGCCACCAGCCAGAGCCGATCCTGCCCCCAGACGGAGAGCAGGGTCCGTCCCTCCGCGTCGAGGAGGCGATAGCTGGGTACGCCCCACAGACCGAGCTCTTCGTACATCGTCTGCCGGTTCGTCTCGAGCTCCTCGCGCCAGGCGTCGGAGTCGAGATGCTCGCGGGCGGCTTCCCAGTCGAGGCCGGCGCGCTCGACCACGAAGCGGAGCCCCGCGTCGTCGCCGGTCTTGCGGCCTTCGGCGAAGGCGGCCCGCAGGAACGACGAGAGGTACTCGGCGCCGCGACCGGCGTCGCGCGCGAAGGGCCAGAGCGAGAACCCGCGAAGGACCGGCTCGCCGATCGGGTCGTACATGTCGCCGAAGGGGACGCCGATGTGCTCCGCCTCCCGGATGGCATCGCTCATGATGTAGAGGCCCTTCGCGGCGGGGGCGGGTACGCCCCGCATGACCATCGGCATGACCGGTCGGAGCTCGACCGGAATCCCGACGCGCCTCGCGAGCTCGATGCTCTCGTCGAAGATGACGGCGGTGTAGGGCGAGCGCAGGGAGGGGTAGATCTCGAGGCGGAGGCGGCCCCGGTTCTGGACGGTGCCCGGATCCAGCGGCGGGCGATCGAAGCGAATCGCGTCGTCGCTCCCGGATCGCCGTGCGCCGTAGCGGCTCAGGCGCCGCTCGAGGAGGTAGACGCGGTCGACGCCCCAGTACCACTCGCCCCCGTAGAGAAACATTCCGCCGGAATAGTGGCGCCAGCGCGTCCGCAGCGCGTTGCCCGCTTCGATGGCGGCGCGCCGGGCGGCTTCGCTCGCGGCGGGGATGCGCGCCTCGAGCTCCGCCAGCCCGCCTCGTCCCCGCGCCACAACGCGCGGCCCGCTTCGAGTGCGACGTCGAGGAAGCGCGGATCCGCGCGGAGGTCGGTGAGCAGGGCCTCGACCCGGGCGACGCGCTCCACGGGCGGCGCGTCCGCGTCGGCGGGGAAGGAGAGGCCGTAGTGGGGGGCGACGCTCGCGCTGTCGCGTCTCGCGTAGGCCGCCAGCAGGTCGGGCTCGGGGGCGTAGAGCTTCTCCGCCTGGCCGACCAGGTGGAAGCGGAACTCGATCTCGAAGCGAGCGGCCAGCTCGGCGGCCGCCTGGATGGCGAGTTCGCTGTAGGCGTCGTCGACCTGGTGGAAGAGATGGACGACGTGGGGGGCACCGCGGAGCCGTCGAAGACGCTCGGCCACGCCCTGACGCGCGCGGCGCACCTTCGGTACGACGCGCATCACGTTGCGCATGAGGATGCGAACGGCGTCGGGGGTGTCCTGGCGGCTGGCGGCGCCGGGCTGAGCGGAATCGTCGTTGCGGGTGCCTGCTTCTTCCATGATCGGACTCCCGGTGCGCCTTTCCTTCTCGGCTATTCCTCGGCTGTTCCTCGACTACTCCTCGACGAAGGTGTTCTCGCCGAGGCCTTCCAGGACATGCTTCATGACCTTGCCGGTCGCGTTGCGCGGGAGCGGCTCACGGCGGATCTCGACGAACTCCGGGACCTTGAAGTAGGCCAGGGTTTCCGCGCAGAAGTCGCGAATCGCCTCTTCGGTAGGCGATGCGCCTTCGTTCGGAACGACGACGGCCTTCACGCGCTGGCCGAGCTCGCGATCGTCCACGCCGTGGACGGCCACCTCCGCGACATCGGGGTGGAGCTCGATCCGGTTCTCGATCTCGGCGGGATAGATGTTCTCGCCTCCGCGGATGATCATGTCGCGCATCCGGGACTCGATGTGGAGTCGTCCATCGATCAGGCGGCCGAGGTCACCGGTGTCCACCCAGCGGCCCGGGAGGAAGTTCTCCTCGTTCGCCTTCGGGTTGTTCAGGTACTCGAGCATGACCAGCGGGCTGCGAACGCAGACGCGTCCCGCCTCGCCGTCGGGGACGTCCTTGCCCTCGTCGTCGACGATCCGGATCTGCACGGTCGGGAGCGGCGGGCCGACGCAGTTCTCGGCCTCGCGGAGCATCGCGTTGTTCGCATAGCTCACGAGTCCGCCCGTCTCGCTCGAGCCGTAGCCCGAGCCCACGGCTCCCTCGAGCTGCGGGAACTTCTCGGCCACCGCCCGTAGGAGCTCCGGGGTCGAGGCCGACCCGCCGACGCCGACGCTGGAGAAACGGCTCGTGTCGAGCTTCTCCATGTCGGGGTGGTCGATCAGGCGGAAGACGTGGGTCGTGGCTCCGCTCCAGCTCGTGATGTCCTCGTCGATCGAGAGCTGGATGATGCGCGCCGGGTCGAAACGGCCCATGGGCCAGACGCTCGTGCCGCCGCCGGCCAGGGTCGCTGTCGTGCTGCCCATCGTGCCCGAGAGGTGGAAGAGCGGGAAGGGCGCCAGAACCGCACCGGGACTTCCCGCCGGCGGCTCGGTCATCATGCGCCGCGCGCCGATGAAGAAGCTCGACATCGTGAAGGCGACCAGCGTCCGGTGGGAGACGAGCGCGCCCTTCGGCCGGCCGGTCGTGCCCGACGTGAAGAGGAGCAGGCAGGGATCGTCCTCCGCGATCGGCGTGTCCGGCAGGGCGGCGTCCGGCGCGAAGGTCCGGATCGTCTCGAAGTCCTGCTCGAAGGAGACGACGGGCATGCCGGGCTCGCCCTCCATTTCGGCGAGACGCTCCTTCCGACGTTCGTCGACGAGCAGGAGCTTCGGCTTCGCCAGGTCGAGGCCGTAGCGGATCTCGTCGCCCTGCCACCAGCCGTTCATCGAGATGACGACGCCACCGAGGGAGACCGTGGCCCAGTAGGTGAGGATCCACTCCGGGGCGTTGGCCGCGAGGATCGCGACGTGGTCGCCCTTGCCGATCCCGTAGCGCTCGCGGAACGCGGCCGCGACGCTCGCGACGTCGGCGAGGTGGTCGTCGTAGGTCCATCGGCGGCCGTCGGCGAAGACCATGTAGTCCTTGTCGCCGTGGGCGGCGGAGGCCTGCAGCAGCTCCCGAAGTGACTTCGCGCGATTCTTGTAGACCTGCATCGTCTCCCCGAGGACTTCCTCCTCGGCGAGCTCGAAGGGGCTGCCGGGGGCGAGGAGGCGCGCTTCGGCCTCTTCGAGGGAGAGCAGGGCGGGGGCGTCGCTGGACATTCGAAAGGACTCCTGATCGCGGGGAGCGGTCGATGGGCTCACGTTCCGGGAGGGCGCGAACTCGATGGGCAGGGATGAGATCCCCGGGCGGGAGCGGATGGGTAGCTCGCCGTGTGCTCGCAGGGTAGCGAGCGGGTGTCCGGGGCTCAGCCGGGGCCCAGGACCGAGCGGTCTCCCTGCTCCATCATCGCGCGGCAGACCCGCCGCCGGGAGCGCCAGCCCGCCGGCGTCCGGATCAGCTCGTCTTTGTATTCGATCCAGCTCTCGTAGGTCTTGCCCGCGTGCTCGCCCTTGCCCATGTGCATGACCCGGCAGTAGTGCCGGCTCCGGGCGGTGTCGCCGTCGAGCTCGATCCGGTAGTTGCCGAGCAGGTGCTGGCTCGGACCGCAGCCGTCGAGGTAGCTGCGGATCGACGTCGTGGCCGCGTCCCGTCCCTGCTGCTGCCACTCGACCCAGTCGATCTCGACGTCGTCGGTGAAGACGTCGGCCAGGCCCGGCCAGTCCCGCTGGTCCAGGCATTCGGCGTAGCGGTCGAGGGTCGCGATGATCGCGAATCGGTCGTCTGCGGCGTCGCTCATCGGTCGTCTCCGGAACGGGCAGGTCGGAAGCGCAGCAGCGTTCCCTCGCCGCCGTCGGTCGCCTCGAAGACGGGCTCGACCGCCATCCCGATCTCGATCGCCTCGGGCTGGACGTCGACGAGCGTCGACGCCATGTGCACGCCCTCTTCGAGCTCGACGATCACGAGCTTCTGGGGTGTCTCGTCCGAGAAGAGGGGATTGGTCGGCTGGTGGGCCACGGTGAACGTATGGACGACGCCGCGCCCGGACACCGTCTCCCACGCGAGGGCGTTCGAGAGGCAGCCCGGGCAGTTCGAGCGTGGGTAGAAGATCCAGCGGCCGCAGTCGGTACAACGCTGGATCCGGACCTCGCCGTCGCGGAGCCCGGCCCAGAAGGGCGCCGAGGTCTCGGTCGCGACGGGAAGGGGCTTCGGAACGCCCTCGAAGGGATTCGCCATGTCTTCCTCCTCAACCGCCGCGCAGGATGAGCGCGGACTGCTCGCTCATCACGCCGCCGGTGCCGGACACGAAGGCGGTCTCGCAGTTCGCGACCTGTCGATCGCCGGCCTCGTGGCGCAGCTGATGGACGGCTTCGTTCACCTGGGACATGCCTCCGGCGCCGCCCGCCTGCCCATACGAGAGCTGCCCGCCGTGGGTATTCAGCGGGAAGTCGCCCGAGAAGGTCAGGTCGTGGTCGCGCACGAACGCGAGTCCCTGGCCCTTCTTGCAGAAGCCGGCGTCTTCGAGGGTCAGCAGGGCCGTGATCGTGTAGCAGTCGTAGACGCAGGCGAGATCGATTTCGTCGCGCGACACGCCGGCCATCGAGAAGGCGAGCTCGGAGGCGACCCCGACCGGCGTCTCGAGCAGGTCGCGCGCATTGGGTGGTGACTTGACCGTCAATCGCTCGCCGCACCCCGCGATGACGACCGGTCGATGGGCCGGGCTCGTCGTTCGGTCCCGTCGGGCGACCACCAGGGCATGACCGCCGGCGACGGGCATCACGATCTCGAGCAGGTGGAGCGGGTCGGCGATCATGCGGCTCGCGAGCACGTCGTCTTCGGTGATCGGTTGGCCGTGGAAGACCGCGTCCGGATGGGCGCAGGCGTTCGTCCGCTGGTCGACGGCGATCTTCGCCATCGCGCGCTCGTCGTAGCCGTGCACCGCGCGATAGCGCTGGGCGATCATCGAGTAGCCCGCGTTCTGGGCCAGGTGGCCGTACGGGATCTCGAACTCCGCCTGGGGCGAGCCGTGGGAGTTCGAGCTGGCGCCGTAGATGATCCGGTCGTCGAAGGGCTGGCCGGGGCGCGGATCGTGCGGGATCGGTCGTGCGGGGATCGCGCAGAGCACGACGTTGCAGAGCCCGAGCTCGATCGCCGCGGCGGCCCGCCAGACCATCCCGACGGCGTTCGCCCCGCCGAGGTCGACCTTCTCGGCGAAGTTCACCTCGAGGCCGAGGTACTCCGCGACCGTCGCCGGAACGAAGCCGCGGGCTTCGGTGATCATCGGCGTGACGAGGCCGTCGACCTCGGCGGCGTCGATCTCCGCGTCGGCGAGCGCCTCGCGGGCGAGCTCCGCCCACTGCTCGACCATCGGCGCCCGTCGACCCGAGAACTTCCGCTCGGGCTTCCAGTCCGCGACGCCCATGATCGCGGCCTCTCCCTTCAGTCCCATGCCCGTTCTACTCCCCTCGTCCGTGCGCTTTCCCTGGCCCGGGCTTCTCGAGGCCGAGCCGCGCGTAGTACTTCGCCGGCACGTCCTCGGGCCGCTTGTAGAGATAGGTCTTGCAGGTCTCGAAGCCAAGGCGCTCGGCGGGCTCCACGACGAAGAGCGGCGCGCCGGTCTGGCGGATCGAATCGATCTCCATGATCGGCTCGTGACAGCAGTAGACCGGGATCTCGTCGCGCCCGTACGTGAGCGGATGGGGTCCCCGCACGACCAGGTCGTTGCGCGGTGTGGCGTAGTGCCCCGCGGCGATCATGCGACCGCCGCTCGGGCAGCGCGTGCAGGCGAAGGTCAGCTTCTCGTCGTCTTCCTCGAGCGGCACGGGCTGGAGATGGACCCGCGTGAAGTGGGTCAGCGCCTCCGCCCGCTCGCGGAAGGATGCGTTCCCGATCATGTCGCCGGACATCGCTTCGCCGAGCGCGGCCTCGATTCCCGGGATCCCGGCGTTTCGGCCGATCCACGAGAGGATCGCCGAGACGCGCGACATGCCACGGTCGTGTCGGACGAGGGCCTCGTCGTGGAGCGCGCGGGCCCGGAGCAGGGCCGCGTCGTTCTCACCTGCGGCGATCGCTGCGTCGATCGCCGCCGCCTCGTCCTTCCAGCGCGGGACCGGATCCGATCCGTCGCCACCGCGCTCCGGGGCGGCGACGAAATCCTCGATCGCCGCGAGGACCTCATGGCGGTCGTGGCCTCCGAGCGTCCGGTCGACCCAGGAGAGCAGGGTCTCCTCCCAGCCCGCGTAGTTCCGGATCATCGAGAGCACTTCCCGTCGCAGGCGCTTCACGAAGCCGAGCGCCGCCACCCGGTCGCCCGCTTCGAGCGCCTCCGCCAGCGCGTCGACGGACCGCAGCCCGAGCACGCGAAGCTCTTCGTCGCTGAATTCCCGCTCCATCTCGCTCCATCCCGCTCCGGAAAGACGAAGGGGCCGGCGAGCTCACGCCCGCCGACCCCCATCGATCGTCATCGCCCTGGCCACGCGCTCCCGATGAATGACGGCTCACCCATCGCCGGTTGGCCAGAACCGACCCTCAGCTAGGCCGACGGTCCCTCCAAGATATGAATTCCGCAGCAGGTGCCGAGGCCGATCACGTGAGCGAGGCCGATCTTCGCGCCCTCGACCTGGCGCTTGCCGGCCTGGCCGCGAAGGTGCATCGCGATCTCGTACTGGTTCGCGATCCCCGTCGCGCCGATCGGGTGGCCCTTCGACAGCAGGCCGCCGGACAGGTTCACCGGAATGCGGCCGCCGATCCAGGTCTGCTTCTCGTCGATGAGCTTGCCGGCTTCCCCGTCGCCACAGAGCTGCAGGTTCTCGTAGTGGAGGACCTCCGCCGTCGCGAAGCAGTCGTGGAGCTCGACGAGGTCGAGATCCTCCGGGCCGACACCCGCCATCTCGTAGGCCTGCGAGGCGGCGTTCCGCGTGCAGGTGTTCACGTCGGGCATGACCTCGTCGCGGTCCGTCCACGGGTCGGTCGTGAGCACCGAAGCCCGGATCTTGACCGCCTGGCCCTGGAGGCCGCGTCGTTTCATCTCCTTCTCGGACATGAGGACCGCCGCGGCGGAGCCGTCCACGTTGGCCGAGCACATGAGCTTCGTGTTCGGGTACGAGATCATCTCCGCGTTCATGACCTCTTCGAGCGGGGTCTCGATCTGGTACCGCGCCTTCGGGTTCATGGTCGAGTGGTGGTGGTTCTTGACCGACACCATCGCGAACTGCTCGAAGGTCGTGCCGTACTCCTTCGCGTGGGCCATGCCGGCCTCGGCGAAGACACAGGGCATCGAGCCCGAACCGAGCAGGCCTTCCGGGTGCAGCCCCTTCGGCGCACCGCCGCCACCGCCGAGCATGCCCGCGCCGGCGAGCTTCTCGACGCCGACCGCGAGGACCGTGTCGTAGATGCCGGCGCGAATGGCGATGTAGCCCTCGCGCAGCGCCGTGGCGCCCGTCGCGCAGGCGTTCGACACGTTGATCGCCGGGATGCCGGTCTGGCCGATCTCTTCCTGGATCTGCTGGCCGACCATGCCGGCCGCGGCCATCAGGTTGCCGCTGTAGAGCGCCTGGATGTCGTTGATCGTGACGCCGGCGTCGTCCATCGCGCCGAGCGCGGCCTCGGCCCCAAGGCTCGCGATCGAGCGGTCGAGGAACTTGCCGAACTTGATCATGTCGATGCCAGTGATGTAGACGTCTTCGCTGCCCATGGTTTCAGCTCCTTTGCCGTCCGCGCTGACTTGCCGCGGAGGTCGAATTCTTCAGGCGGTCCGTCGTGACTCGGACTGGGGTCGAATACGCGCCAGCGTATTCGACGTGGGTAAAGAGTCGAACCTGTCGTGCGCGTAGCGCACGAAGTTCGTGCTCGAGCCCGCCGCTAAGCGGCAGGCTTGAGCACGAACGTCAGGTACTCGTTGCCTTCGGCGTCCTTGCGGGGCGCGGTCTGGAAGTCGACCGTGACGTCCATGCCGAGGGTGATCTTGTCCGGGTCGGGCTCGATGCCGACCAGGTTGGTCTTGATCGTGCCGCCGCCGTCGAGATCGGCGATCGCGGAGACGAAGGGCACCTCGATTCCCGGGAAGGCCCGGTGGATGATCGAGAAGGAGTGGAGCTTGCCGGTGTTGGCGAGCTTGACCGGCGCCACGGTGTCCCGCGCGCCGCAGCTCGCGCAGGCCATCCGCTTCTTGAGCGAGATCGCACCGCAGGCGCTGCACTTCTGGCCTTCGAGGTACGGGTCGCCGCCGGCGGGCGCCTTGAGGTAGGGCTTGATGGTGAGAGTCTCTTCGGACACGTGGAGGCTCCGTCGTTCGCCCCCGTCGGTGGACGCCGCGTTCGCGGTCGCCGCCAGTATGGGGGGTGGGGTCGGGGGAGATCAGGGCGGTCCCGAACGCGCGTCGCAGGTCGGAAACCCAAGCCTCGACTCTAGGCCACCCCAGGGTCGCTTCGCCAAGCGATTGACCGGAAGTTCCTAGGCAGGACGGGCTGTTACCGTGTCCGGGCGGGGCACGACGCGACCCCGGGGAGGGACGACGGGATGAGCGAGGAGAGCGGGCTGCGCGTGGACGAGCGCGACGTCGCGGCGTGGGACGCCGAGGCCGACGTGGTGGTCGTCGGCTACGGATGTGCCGGTGTCTGTACGGCCCTCGAAGCGCGCGGGGAGGGCGGTGACGTGCTCGTGCTCGAACGCGCCGGGGGTCCCGGGGGCACCTCGATCAACTCCGGTGGCTTCCTCTACTGCGGCGGCGGCACCGTGCTCCAGAAGGCGCTCGGCTACGAGGACTCCGCGGAGAACATGTACGCCTACATGATGGCCGCCTGTGGGCCGGAGCCGGATGCGGCCTTGATCCAGGCGTACTGCGAAGGCAGCGTCGCGCACTTCGACTGGATCCTGGCCAGGGGCGTTCCCTACAAGGAGAGCTTCTTTCCCGGGGCCCACGAACCCTTCCACTCCGACGACGGCCTCGTCTACTCGGGCAGCGAGTTCGCCTGGCCCTTCGACGAGATCGCGACCCCGGCGCCGCGCGGGCATGCGCCGATGACGATCCGGGACAAGGGCGCGCTCCTGATGAACAAGCTGATCGCAGCGGCGGAGGCGGCGGGCGTCCGGACGTCCTTCGGGACGCGGGTCGAGTCCCTGGTGCAGGCGAGTGACGGCCGTGTGGTCGGCGCGATCGCCCACACGGTGGAGGGGCGAAAGCGCGTTCGTGCTCGCAAGGGCCTCGTGCTGACCGCCGGCGGCTTCATCTACAACGACGACATGCTTCGCCGCTACGCGCCCCTCCTCCAGCAGTGCAAGTACAAGGTCGGGACGGAGACCGACGACGGCTCGGGCATCCGGCTCGGGGTCGCCGCCGGCGGCGAGGCGATTCGGATGGAGACCGGCGACGTCAGCCTCGCGGTCTTCCCGCCGAACGACCTGCGCTTCGGGATCTGCGTGAGCGAGCAGGGGCAGCGCTTCCTGAACGAGGACGTCTATTTCGGCCGGCTCGGGGAATACGCACTGCTGCACCAGGAGGGACGGGTCTACCTGCTCGTCGACGACGAGCACTTCGGCCGACCCGAGAACTTCCCGGTCGAGATCGCCGCCGCGGGGGAGACGATCGAGGAGGTCGAGGCGGAGCTCGGCATGCCTTCCGGTGCCCTCGTCAGGACCGTGGCCTACTACAACGAGCACGCCGCGAAGGGCGAGGACCCGCAGTTCCACAAGCGAGCGGACTGGCTGGCGCCGATCGTGAACCCGCCCTTCGGCGTGATCGACCTGACGACCGAGAACATGGTCTACTCGGCGTTCACGCTGGGCGGCTTGTGGATCGACCCGCACGGGCGCGTGCAGACGGGGGCGGGCGAAGCGATCCCCGGGCTCTACGCGGCGGGGCGCACGACCAGCGGCGTCGCCAAGCAGGGCTACAGCAGCGGCATGTCCCTCGGCGACGGCTCGTTCTTCGGCCGCGCGGCGGGGCGCCACGCGATGACGGCACGCGCCTAGCGCGTCCCGCGGACCGCGAAGGTCGAGAGGCCCCGGAAGCTCGCGTTCATGGCGTAGGTGTACGGCCCGGACCCCATCTCGAGGTGCGAGAAACGATCGAGCAGGGCGTCGAGGGTCTCCGCGGCCTCGAGGCGGGCGAGGTGGGCGCCCAGACAGAAGTGGCGGCCACCGCCGAACGACATCAGGTGGATGTGCTCGCGGCGGACGTCGAAGCGGTCCGGATCGGGATGGACCGCCGGGTCGCGGCTCGCCGCGGCGAGGGAGACGCCGAGGGCCTGTCCCCGCTCGATGGCGAAGCCGTCGAACTCGAAGTCCTCGTGGGCGATCCGGCCCGAGTTGGTCACGGGCGAGTCGTAGCGGAGGACCTCCTCGACGGCGTTCTTCATGAGCCCACGGTCGTCGCGCAGGAGCGCCTGCTGGTCGGGATTGCGGGCGAGGGCCATGACCGCATTGCCGATCAGGTCGCTCGTCGTGAGGTTGCCGGCGAGCAGCAGCAGGATGCACTGCATCACGATCTCTTCGTCGGTCAGGCTGTCGCCGGATTCCTCGGCGCGGACCATCTCCGTCACGAGGCCTTCGTCGGGGGTCGAACGACGCTTCTCGATCTCCTCGAGGAAGAAGGCGGCGATCTCTTCCCGGGCCTGCTCGGAGGCAGCGACGTCCTCCGGCGCGCCGAAGGGCGTGAACGCCGTCTTGATCATCGTGTCGGACCAGGTCTTGAACTGGCCGTGGCGCTCCGGGTCGACGCCGAGCAGCTCGGCGATGACGACGGTCGGGATCGGGTTCGCGACCTCGGCGATCAGGTCGAACTCCTCGTCCTCGATGGCGTCGACGTGTCGGCGGGCGACGAGACGGGCGCGGTCGCGCCACTTCTCGATCGCGCGCGGCGTGAAGGGGTGTCGCACGAGCTCGCGGAGGCGGCGGTGGCCCGGGTCGTCCATCAGGAGCATCGACGGCTCCTCGTCCCGGTCGCCGCCGAGGGCCTTGTGATAGAAGCTGTCCGGGTTGGCCCGGCGCGGGTCGCTCCAGAAGTCGGGGTTGCGCAGGATCGCGTGGACGTCGGCGTGACGGGTGAAGACCCACATCCCCATCTCGGCGTTGTAGTGGATCGGTGCGTTCTCACGGACCTCGGCGAGGACCGGGTAGGGGTCCTCCCGGAAGACCGGGTCGAAGACTGTCAGCTGCGCGCCGGTGGGGTGGCTGGGCGGGGCGACGGAAGTGGCCATCGTGTCTGCTCTCCGTAGGCGCTCCGAATGGGGCGAACCGCGATTCTACATGGAATCTCGTATGCTCGGACCCCGCCCCGAGGAGTCGGGGGGATCACGCGGGAGGCACCCCGATGGCTGGAATCGCAGACACCCTCGAACGCTGGGGAACCGCGGCGAGCTCGTCGAAGATCGGCGGGATCCTCTACCACGTCGTGTGTCGACGGATCGATACCGTGCTGATCCCTCTCACGAAGGGTCGTCTCTCGATGGGCCCGCCCGGGAACACCGTCCTGATCACCACGACCGGCGCGAGATCCGGCAAGCCGCGCAAGGCGAGCCTCGCCTTCATGTGGCACGGCGACGACATGGTGATCATCGCCTCCAAGGGCGGCGCGCCCCACCATCCCGCCTGGTACCACAACCTCAAGGCGGATCCGCGGGTCGTGGTCCAGACCCGCGCCGGCGTCGAGGACCGGGTCGCGCGCGAGGCGGTCGGCGAGGAGCGGGACAAGCTCTTCGAGGCGATGGCGACCACGTACTCGAACTTCGCCGCCTACCAGGCGCGCGCGACCGAGCGGAAGATCCCGGTCATGGTGCTCTCGCCGATCACCGCGTAGCGACGCGCGGCCCTACGCCGAAGCGGTCCTAGGCAAAGGCGGTCGGGGATGCGGCCGCCGCCGCGAGGTTCTCCTCGAGATGGGCGAAGCTCTGCATGTCGGCGTTCACCGCGTCGAGGCCGTGGGCCAGGACGTAGGCGTAGCTCCGCTGGAAGGGCGAGAGGCCGCTCGCGAGGACGGCGTCGTCGTAGTGCTCGTCGAAGGCGGTCGGCTTGCCCCAGCCGAGGAACTTCCGCCCGGCGAGGTAGCGGCCGGCCTTCATGCCGACGAGGGCGATGCCGGACGCGCGGACCCGATCGAGGAAGGGGCGCAGGTCCTTCATGGTCGCGCTGCCCGGCAGGATGTTCTTGTCCGCCCAGTCGTACCAGCCGGCGGGCGTGATCGCGATCTGCGCCAGATGGAAGGCGCCGGTCTCCATCGCGGCTTCGAGCACGCGTTGGGCGTTCTGGTGGGTGCTGAGCCCCCAGTACTTCACCTTGCCCGCGTCGCGGGCGGCTTCGAAGGCGCTACGCATCTCGTCGCTCTTCACGATGTCCGGGTTGTGGGCCGCCATCACGTAGTACGCGTCGACGTGGTCGACGCCGAGCTCGCGCAGGCTCTGGTCCATCAGCCCGCGCCAGGTCGCCGCCCCTTCGCGCGCCTGGGACGTCGTGATCGCGTCGTTCGGCCCCACGTCGATGTAGGTCATCGCCTTCGAGATCAGGAAGATCTCGTCGCGCTTCGCCTTGTGGCGGGCGAGGAAGGGGGCGAGGTTCACCTCGGCGTCGGCGTAGTAGCGGCGGGTGCCGTTGTCGAAGACGTTGATCCCCGACTCGAGCGCGGCCTCGAGGAGGTCGTCGCGGCGGCGCCGGGAGAGGGCGGCGCCGCATCCGAAGACGAGCCGGCTGCCCGTGAAGCCGGTCCGTCCGAGTGGGCGATGGCCCGGGTGGGCCAGCGGGGTGTCGTTTCCCGCGGCCTTCTTCGCGAGGTGGACCGCCGCGCCGGCGTCTCCGGTCTTCAGCAGCGTCTGGCCGGCGAGTCCCATCGCCGCGAGGCCGGTCAGGAAGGTTCGTCGGGTCGATCGCGCATCGCTCATCGTGGGTCCTCCGGACCGGATCGGGGCCTCGCACGACACTTTCGTGCGTTCGCGGGGCGAGCTCCGGCTCGGAATAGTCTACACTGACGGCGTCCTCCGTTTGCGGAGGAAAGGGATTGTTCGTCCTGACGTCCCGATCACCCCCCAACGAAGCAGGGTCGATCGATTCGCTGGCCGGAACGGCGAGGTCGATCCAGCGCGCGATCTCCGGATCGGCGCGTTCTCGAGTTGTGGAGGGGATGTCGCATGCTCGCCGATGGCATCCGACTGATGGCGATCGGAATGGTCACCGTCTTCGGCTTCCTGACGGTTCTCGTCGCCTTGATGGCCGCCCAGGCCGCCTTTTTCCGGGCGTTCTCGGGCCGCTTCGCGGACGAGGCGTCCGGGGAAGCGCCGCCGGCGGACGACGACGAAGTCGCGCTGGCGATCGCGATCGCGCACGCGCGGCGACTCGGCCGGGGAGCGTCGGCGTGAGCCAGAAGAAGCTGATCAACGTCATGAACACCGCTTTCCGGGACGGCTTCCAGTCCGTGTACGGCGCGCGGGTCAAGACGGCGGATTTCCTGCCTGCGCTGGAAGCCTCGGTCGAAGCGGGCTTCACGCATTTCGAGGCGGGGGGCGGGGCGCGGTACCAGTCGCTCTACCTCTACTGCCAGGAAGACGCGTTCGACATGATGGACGCGTTCCGGGCGACGGCCGGTCCCGACGCCAATCTGCAGACCCTCGCCCGCGGCGTCTCGGTCGTGAGCCTCGACTCCCAGAGCTCGGACATCATCGATCTCCACGCGCGCATGTTCGAGAAGCACGGGATGACGACGATCCGGAACTTCGATGCGCTGAACGACGTGCGAAATTTGTCGTACTCCGGGCGTTGCATCACGGAGGCCGGACTCAGGCACGAAGTCGTGATCGCGCTGATGGAGCTGCCGCCAGGGTGCTCCGGCGCGCACACGCCCGAGTTCTACATGGAGACCCTCGAGGCAATCCTCGACGACGGCGTCCCCTTCGACTCGGTCTGCTTCAAGGACGCCTCGGGCACGGCCGTGCCGTCGAAGGTCTACGACACGATCAAGCTCGCCCGGCAGCGCCTCGGGGACGACGTCCACATCCGGCTCCACACCCACGAGACGGCGGGCGTCTCCGTCAGCGCGTACATCGCGGCCCTCGATGCCGGCGCCGACGGCATCGATCTGGCGCTCGCGCCGGTCTCCGGCGGCACGTCCCAGCCCGACTTCATCGTGATGTGGCACGCGCTTCGCGGGACCGACTACGTGCTCGGGAACGACGAGGACGAGATCGACGTCGACCGGGTTCGCGAGGCGGAGGCGGTCTTCAAGGACAGCATGAAGGACTACTTCGTGCCGCCGGAGGCGACCGCGGTCGAGCCGTTGATCCCGTATGCACCGATGCCGGGCGGCGCCCTCACGGCGAACACCCAGATGATGCGGGACGCAGGCACCCTTCATCAGTTTCCGCAGGTGATCCAGGCGATGACGGAAGCCGTCAAGAAGGGCGGCTTCGGGACGTCGGTCACGCCGGTCTCCCAGTTCTACTTCCAGCAGGCCTACAACAACGTCGTCCTCGGGCCCTGGGCGCGGATCGCCGAGGGGTACGGCAAGATGGTCCTCGGCTACTTCGGGAAGACCCCGGTCCCGCCGGATCCGGACGTGGTCGAGCTGGCGAGCGAACAGCTCGGCCTCGAGCCGACGACCCGCGATCCGCGCGAGATCAACGACGAGGATCCCACGAAGGGCATCCCGGCGGCGCGCGCGGCGCTCGAAGAACGCGGGCTCGACATCACCGACGAATCGATCTTCATCGCCTCTGCGCTCGGCGACAAGGGCCTCGCGTTCCTCGAAGGGGAGCGACCCGACGGCGTGCGGAAGGTCCAGCCCGAGGCGGCCGAAGCTTCGGGCGAAGCCCCGACCGCCTACGCCGTCGACATCGGAGGCCGGCGCTACGACGTCGCGTTCGAGAACGGCCACGCCACCGTGAACGGTCGGGTCGTGCACTACGCGATCGCGGATGCTTCGTCGACGCAACCCGGGAAGGCGGGCGGCGCGGCGGGCAGCGTCATCGCGGCCGAGCTCGCGGGACAGGTCCTGCGCCTCGTCGCCGACGAGGGCGAAGAGGTCGCGGAGGGAGAGGTCCTGATCGTCCTCGAGGCCCTCAAGATGGAGATCGAAGTCAAGGCGCCGCGGGCAGGCCGCGTGGCGCGGATGCTCGTCGAGAAGGATCAGACCGTGGCCGTCGGTGACGGACTCGTGGAGCTCGCCTGATGGAGACCTTTGCCGAGGTCTGGGCCGCGACCGGGATCGCGAACTCCGCCGGGTTCGGTCAGCTCGTGATGTTCCCCGTCTGTCTGGTCCTGCTCTATCTCGGGATCCGACGGGGCTTCGAACCCCTGCTCCTCGTCCCGATCGGTTTCGGGGGCCTGCTCGCCAACGTCCCCGTCGCCGACATCGCCGGGCCGGAGGGCTTCCTCGGGATCATCTACGCGAATGGCATCGCGAACGGGCTCTTCCCGCTCCTCATCTTCATGGGCGTCGGGGCCCTGACCGACTTCGGACCGCTCCTCGCCCGTCCGAGGACCGCGCTCCTCGGCGCGGCCGCCCAGTTCGGGATCTTCTCGACCGTGCTCGGCGCGATCGCGCTCTCGAGCTTCGTCGACGGCATCGACTTCGATCTCGGCGACGCGGCGGCGATCGGCATCATCGGTGGCGCCGACGGGCCGACTGCCATCTTCCTCGCCGGCCGCCTCGCCCCGGATCTCCTGGGTGCGATCGCGATCGCCGCCTACTCCTACATGGCTCTGGTCCCGATCATCCAGCCGCCGATCATGCGCCTGCTCACGACCGAGGAAGAGCGACGAATCGGCATGGCCCAGCTCCGCCCGGTTCGGAAGGCGGAGCGGATCGTGTTCCCGATCACCGTCGTGATCCTGTGCGCGTTGCTGATCCCGGACGCGACGCCCCTGGTCGGCGCGCTCATGTTCGGCAATCTGTTGAACGAATGTGGCGCCGTCGATCGACTCGCCGGCGCGGCCAAGAACGAGCTGATCAACATCGTGACGATCCTGCTCGGCCTGGCCGTCGGTTCGAAGCTCGCGGCGGACAAGTTCCTGACCGCGGAGACGCTCGGGATCCTCGCCCTCGGGTTGATCGCGTTCGCGATCGGGACGGCGTCGGGCGTCTTGCTGGCCAAGCTGATGAACGCCCTGTCGCGGGATCCGATCAATCCGCTGATCGGGGCGGCTGGCGTCTCGGCGGTTCCGATGGCGGCCCGCGTCGTCAGCCGGGTCGGTCAGGAAGCGAATCCGCACAACGTGCTGCTCATGCACGCGATGGGGCCGAACGTCGCCGGCGTGCTCGGATCCGCCGTCGCGGCCGGGGTGCTCCTCGCGTTGACGAAGTAGGGCACGCGACGGAGACGGCTCGGGTCGAGTCTACCGGTAGAACGCGTGGTTCCCGATCACGCGCGTCTTCTCCCGAGGCCGCTTCCAGGGCACCTCGATCCAGGTCGCGTGGTAGAAGAGCGCGCCGCCGGTGGTGTCTTCCAGGCGGTCGGCGAGGAGCTGATAGGCGAGGGCGCCCGCGGAGCGCCAGGCGCGGCGATGGGTCGGGATGTCGCTGCGACCGTCGCAGTACCAGGAGAACTGGCAGCCGCGACCTTCGCCGCCCTGACGGACGACGCCGCAGACGCTCGCGGGAAAGCGCGCATCGTCTCGCCGGTTGAGGATCACGTGCCCGACCGCGCGCATGCCTTCTCGACCTTCGGCTCGCGCTTCGAAGTACATCGCGAGGGCGAGACACTCGGCCTGGCGCGCATCGATCGGGACGAGCTCGGCGCGAGCCGGCGCGGCGGGCGTGAGCCAGCCGAGCGCCGAGAGGGCGACGAGGAGCCTTCGGATCCGGAAGCGCATCGGCGAAACGCTACTCCGGATCCGGCTGCGTGAACCACCACGCCCAGAGGATGAAGAGTCCCTGGAAGGGCATGCGAATCCAGTTCGCGATCGGGTTGCCGGTACCCGGGCCCTCGGGCCCGATGTTCTCGATCAGCATGTTCACGTTCGCGGGGAAGACCGCGATCGCGAGGGCGATCGCGCCCCAGGCGGCGAGTACGCGCGTTCTGGGCTCGAGGAGGTAGACCCCGATCACGATCTCGAAGAGGCCGGAGATCACGTTCAGCCATTCCGGATTCGGGAGCTTCGCCGGCACGATCGCCACGAAGAAGTCGGGCACCAGCAGGTGCATGAACCCGGCCGTACAGAGCTGGAGCGACAAGAGGTAGAGAAGCGGACGTCTGAAGCGGTGCACGGCGAGAGCATTTCCCATTTCGACGGTCGCGTCGATGGCGCCGCTTCCCCGCACTGGCCACGGAACCGCAGGCGCTCGAGCGTCGTCGCAGAGGGAGGTTCGAGGAAGCGCCCATGCCCGAAGACGATCCCGATCGACCCGACCCCCGTCTCCGCATCTCCCGCCCTTGCCCGGTCGATTGGGCCGCGGAAGGACGCGATCCCGGCGGATCCTTCTGTGGTCACTGTCGGAAGACGGTGCACGACGTCGAGGCGATGAGCGGCGCGGAGGTGGAGACCCTGCTCGACTCCGCGGAGGAGGTCTGCGTCCGTCTGGCGCGCCTCCCGGACGGGACGATCCTCGCGCGTGATCACCCCCTTGCGCGACGCTCGGCGGCGGTGGCGGGCGCGGCGCTGGCCGCCTCCGCGCTCGCCTGCTCCGATGCGGAGATCGGGAGCGACGCCTTCGTGGCGAGCTTCGAGCCGCGGCCCGTTCCGCACGTCGTCCCGGCCGAGCGGGTCGCCGTGTCGGACGCCCGCGTCACGCTGGGCGCGGTGGTCGTGTCCAGCGTCGGCGAAATCACGCTCGATCCCGCTGCCGCCGATCCCCCGGCCGTCCCCGCCCTCGACCTCTCGCCGACGATCCCGGCCGAGGGCTGGGACTCGACGTCGTCGGTCGAGTTCGGTGCCTTCGGCGAAGAGGACCTCGGCGCTTCCCCCGATCCCGAGCCCGAGGGCTGCGAGGACGACTGATCGCGCCGCGCCGCGCCGACTCGCCGGGCGGGCGACTAGACCCGCGACTCGCGACCCGCCCAGTAGCGCGCGCGGATCGTCCGCCGCGCGAGCTTGCCGGTCTCCGTCCGCGGAAGCGCGGCGTCGAAGTCGACGGCGCGGGGCACCTGGTAGCCGGAGAGATGCGCGCGGCAGTGGTCGAGGATCGCCGCGACGGCGTCCTCGTCTTCGGTAAGGCCGTCGACGAGCTGGACGACGGCGCGGACCTCTTCGCCCCACTCTTCGTTGGGCGCCCCGACGACGCAGCAGTCGGCGATCTCCGGCCGCTCGAGGAGCACGCTCTCGATCTGGGCGGGGTAGATGTTCACGCCGCCGGAGATGATCACGTCGGCGCGGCGGTCGCAGAGGAAGAGGTAGCCGTCCTCGTCGACGAAGCCGATGTCGCCCATCGTGAACCAGCCGGGCTTCACGCGTCCTTCCGCGGTCTTCTCGGCGTCGTCCTTGTACTCGAAGGGCGACTCGTCGAGGGCGAAGGCGACGGTTCCCTCGACGTTCGCCGCGACCGCCTCGCCGGCTTCGTCGAGGATCGCCATCTCGACGTCGGGTCGTGGCTTGCCGACGGAGCCCGGCTTCGTGAGCCACTCCTCGGGACCGATCATCGCGCCGCCACCTTCCGTGCCCCCGTAGAACTCGTAGAGGACGGGCCCCCACCACTCGATCATCGCGCGCTTCACCGGCACGGAGACCGGCGCCGACCCGTGGCAGACGAGGCGGAGGGAAGACACGTCGTAGCGTCGGCGGATCTCTTCGGGCAGGCGGAGCAGGCGCACGAAGTGGGTCGGGACGAGGAACGTCGACGTCGCGCGCGTCTCTTCGACGGTCGCGAGGAACGCCTCGGGGTCGAACTTCTCCATCAGGACCACGTCCGCGCCGAGGACCAGGGCGCCGTCGCAGTAGGTGTTCGGTCCGGCGTGATAGAGCGGCGCCGCGACGAGATGGACGCCGTCCTTGGCGCCTACCGGAAGGAAGGCCTGCATCATCGCGGCGCCCGCGGCGGCGGTCAGCGTCGGCGGTGGCCCGTCGCTCGCGCTCGCCCGCAGGACACCCTTGGGTCGACCCGTGGTGCCGGACGTGTAGAGCATGTTCTCGCCGGCGAGGGGATGTTCGTAGGCGTCCCCCGACAAGGCCGCCACGTCGGACCAGGGACGGAAGCCCGGGATCGTGCCGCCGATCGCGAAGCGACGGCTCGGATCGATCCGCTCGGCGGCGTCGCCGACGAGGTCGCCGTAGCGCGCGTCGACGACGAAGGCGTCGGCCTCGCAGTTGCCGACCACGTAGTCGACGTCGTCGGCCTGCCAGCGTCCAGAGAGTGGCGTGTAGCGACGTCCGGACCAGGTCGTCCCGCGGTAGGTGAAGAGCGTCTCCGGCGTATTCGCCGAGAGACAGGCGACGGCGCCTCGGGTGGGGACCCCCGCGGCGTCGAGCGCGCGGGAGAAGCGGGCGGCGCCGGCGAGGGCAGAGGCATTGCGAACGGTGTGGATCGGGGTGGGCACGCGGCGATCATACGGACCCGGGGCGTGCCTCGCCGGCCCTGCGGAGCGCGATCCCGGCGAGGGCTCTACCTTTTTCGGTGGAACCGGTCGCGCGCTGCGTGGCCCTCTTCGAGCGGGAACACGGCCGCTCCCTGCGTGCGCGGCGGTGGGTGCGCCCGATCCCTGTGAAGAACCCCGATGAACGGCCCGAGGTCGCTCCGAATGCCCGCTGACGAAGCCGTCCGACCCCTTCCCTCACGACTGATTCGCGTCGCGACCGTGGCGCTGGCGCTCGTGCTGTCCAGCGGCTGCATCTCGATCGGGGGCTCCGGGCTCGGCGTCGTCGATCGGGGGCGGAGCGAGGTGCGGCCGCGACTCCAGCCGCCGACCGGACGGATCGATTCGGGCGCACTCCCGTCGAATGCGGACCTCGACGTCGACTGCGACTTCGATCGCATGCGGGGCAGCACGCTCGGGGGCTACGTCGAGGTCGATGCGCCGGTGCGCTGCCCGGACGAGGACGTCGTTCGGTACCTGCAGGCGACCGGGTTCTTCTCGGGCTCGCCGGTCGAGGACCCGCCGGAGGTCCGCGTGTCGCTGCGCTTCGATCCGACGGCGACGCCCAGCTTCGAGCGTTGTGCGGGAAGCGATGATCCGATGCCGGCGGTGCTGCCGGTGGTCGCGCAGTTCGACCCGGGGCGCGTGGCCTACGGGACCCGGGAGATCGGGGCGATCGCGGACATCTCGATCCAGTGGGAGGATCGTGCCCCCCGCTTCCTGAACGGGACGGGCTTCGCTCCGGGCGTCGATTGTGGTCCGATGGAGTTCATGGCCGCCGCGGAGCGTCGCTTCGTCGGGCGGGTCGGATCCCGGCTCGGAGAGGCGGCGCACGCGGCCCTCGAAGCCGCGCTCCTCGGTCGGGTCTCCGAGCGGGTGGCGTTCGTGCCGAAACCGTCGCCTTCGCCTCGGCAACCCCAGAACCAGAATCAGAACGAGAACCAGAACCCGGGCCAGTGGACGACGAATTCCCTGACCCCGCCCACGCCGCCGTCCATCGCCGGCAGCGGGGCCGTTCCCGATCCGTCTCGGCCGACCCGGACGGACGCCGGGCCGATCGTCCTGCCGCCGGGAGGCTTCGGCCGCTATTCGGCGCTCGTGATCGGCGTCGACCGGTACGACCACCTGCCGGCGCTCGGGAACGCCGTGCGAGATGCCCGCGCGGTCGGCGCACTCCTCGAACAGGGCTACGGCTACGAGGTCACGACCCTCGAGAATCCGGGGCGTGCCGACATCCTGAAGGCCCTGGTCGGCCTCCGAAGGACCCTTTCCGAGGACGACAACCTCCTGATCTACTACGCCGGTCACGGCTGGCTCGATCCGGAGGCGGACGAGGGCTACTGGCTCCCGAGCGACGCGGACCGCGAGGACCCCACGAACTGGATCTCGAACGACACGATCACCGCTCAGCTCCGGGCGCTCCGGGCGAAGCACGTCATGGTCGTGGCCGACAGCTGCTATTCGGGGAAGCTCGTCCGTGGGATCAAGGTCGGGACCCGGCCCTCGGACTACTTCGCTCGGATGGCGGAGCGCCGGGCCCGGGTCGTGATGTCCTCGGGCGGCCTCGAGCCGGTCTACGACGCCGGCGGGCGAGGGGGGCACTCGGTCTTCGCCGCGGCCTTCATGGCGGCCCTCGAGGAGAACGAGGCGATCGTCGACGGCTCGACGATCTTCTCGCGGATCCGGCGGCCGGTCATGGCCAACGCGGACCAGATTCCCGAGTACGCGGACATCCGGCTGGCCGGACATGACGGTGGGGACTTTCTTTTCGTCCGCAAGGGTGCGTACTAACGGGCACTTTTCCGGCCGCGCAGATCCGGCGCGCCGGCGCTCGGGGGCCCCGCCGGGGCATCGAGGCGGACGGGGAGCGAGATCGCGTTGTGCGCGCCCGGGCGGGTTCGAGGCGCTCGTGCGATGCCGGTCGAGACCCGCGCGGGTTGGCCGCAACGCCCCGGAAATCCGGGCGATTTGGTTGCCCCGGCCCGGGGGAATCGCTACTCAAGCGCCCGGGATCGTTCACCCCGCAGCGCCGATCGAGCGCCGCAGGCCCCCGCCCGGGAGCCGCGGCGTTCGGCTTGTCGACCGGGCTGTCGCCGACCCACTCCGCGCAGCCCGTCGGGCGCCGGGGCGGACCGCGGTGACGGCGCGTCGCGCCGAGCCAGGGCGACGGGACGAAGGGTCCGACTGCCCCCCGGAGACCAACCCGGTCGAGCGTGGGCGGCGCGTCCCTACGCGTCGGCCCGAGGGCGTCGCGAAGCAGGGGGCGTGGACCGGATCCGCCGGACGGCCCGAGAGTGTGCACGCGATTCGGCGAGAGCCGGGCAGGACCGAACATCTGAGCAGGACGAAGCCGCATCCGAGCCGGGAGCCCCACCCGATCCGGATGACGTGCACATGATGCGACGGGTCTTCGCCCCGCCGGCTCCTCGAGCCGCGGGCCGAACCGGACCCGGGGCGAAAACCCAAGAGGACGGAATCGACGATGAGTGAATTGATCGGACAACTGACGACCGTGTCGCTGGTGGCGAGCGTGGTCGGTCTCGCGGTCGCGGTGTTCTTCTACTTCCGGGTGAAGGGTCTCCCGGAAGGCAACGACACGATGAACATGATCGCTCGCTTCATCCGCGAAGGCGCGATGGCCTTCCTGATGCGCGAGTACCGCGTCCTCGCCGTCTACTCGGTGGCCGTCTTCGCGTTCCTCTTCTTCGCGTTCAACGGTCAGGGCGAAGGCATGGGCCTCCTCGCCGGTGGCTGCTTCCTCTTCGGCGCTTTCCTCTCCCTCCTCTCCGGCTTCGTCGGCATGAAGGCGGCGACCTACGCGAACGTCCGGACCTGCCAGGCGGCCCGCGAGGGCAGCAAGCCGAACGCGCTGCTGACGGCCCTCGACGGCGGCGCCGTCATGGGCCTCTTCGTCGCGGCCACCGCAGTGATGGGGCTCGCGATTCTCTACTACATCTACGCGGGCGATCCGCACCTCGCGACGGTGCTCCACTCCTTCGCCGTGGGCGCTTCGTCGATCGCGCTCTTCTCGCGCATCGGCGGCGGCATCTACACGAAGGCCGCCGACGTCGGCTCGGACATCGCCGGCAAGGTCGTCGAGGGCATCCCGGAAGACGATCCGCGGAACCCGGGCGGCATCGCCGACAACGTGGGCGACAACGTGGGCGACGTGGCCGGCATGGGCGCCGACATCTACGAGTCGCTGGTCGCGGCGGTCGTCGCGGCCATGGCGATCGCGCTGACCGCGGACGCCAGCTACGTCAGCAGCCTCTTCACGGATGCCTCGATGTCGGACGTCGAGACCCGCGCGCTGGCGGTCACGCTGCCGGTCTTCCTCTCCGGCGTCGGACTCGCCGTGTCGATCGTCTGCATCTTCATCGCCCGAGCGCTCCGCCAGAACTCCCCGGCGATGGTTCTGCGGGCCGCGTTGGTCGTGCCTTCGCTGATCATCTCGATCGTGTCCTTCGTGATCATGCCGATGCTGAACGTCTCCCAGGCGGTCACCTGGGCGATCACCGCCGGCGCGATCGGCGGCGCGATCATCGGTCTGATCACCGAGTTCTACACCGCGTGGAGCCCGGTCGAGCGCGTCGCCGAGTCGTCCAAGACCGGCGCCGGTACGGGCGTGATCTCCGGCCTCGCGGTCGGCATGGAATCGACGGTCGTCTCGCTCTTCATCGTGGCCGTCGTCGGCTTCCTCGCCGCCTACGTGATGCCCGGGGGCATGGAACTCTACGGCATCGCGATGGGCGCGGTCGGCATGCTCGCCGGTACCGCGATCGTGATGACGGTCGACGCCTACGGTCCGATCTCGGACAACGCCGGCGGCATCTCGGAGATGAGCGAGCTCGGCAGCGAGGTCCGCGACATCACCGACGAGCTCGACTCGGTCGGCAACACGACGGCGGCGATCGGCAAGGGCTTCGCGATCGGCTCGGCGACCCTGACTGTCCTCTCGCTCTTCAGCGCGTTCATCCTCGAGGTGAACCACGTGCGCGTGAATTCGGGCATGGAGGCCATGGTCCTCAAGCTCGACGAGGCGCGGATCCTGATCGGCCTGCTGCTGGGCGCGTGTCTGCCCTACGCGGTCGGCGCGTCGACGATGACGGCGGTCGGTGCGGCCGCGCAGTCGATCATCGACGAGATCATCCGCCAGTTCAACGAGATCCCCGGTCTCCGCGAAGGCAAGGCCGACCCGGACGGAACGGCGATCGTCGACATCGCGACCCGCGCGGCGCTCCGCCAGATGGTGCTGCCGGGCAGCGTGGCGATCCTCGCCCCCGTGACCATCGGCTTCGTCCTCGGCCCGAAGGCGCTCGCCGGCATGCTCGCCGGCGCGGTGGCCGTCGGCGCCTCGCTCTCGCTCTTCATGGCGAACGCGGGCGGCGCCTGGGACAACGCCAAGAAGTTCATCGAAGCGGGCGGCCTCGAGGGTCATCCGAAGGGTTCCGACGCTCACAAGGCGGCGGTCATCGGCGACACGGTCGGCGATCCCTTCAAGGACACCTCGGGCCCCGGCGTAGCGATCCTGATCAAGGTGATGAGCGTCGTCTCGCTGCTCATCGCGCCGCTCATCGCGACGCTTGGTTAGGTCACAGGAGCTCGGCTGAGCCGCAGGCGCTCGGTCGGGCCGCGGGCGCTCGGCGGAGAACCGCCTGCGTCTGACTGAATGACGAACGCCCCGGTCGGGATCTCCCGGCCGGGGCGTTCTGCGTGGCGGTGGGGACGAATCTCCCCGCCGACGCGAGCCGGCCCGGAGAGGTGGACCGACGATTGCACCCTCCCGAGATCGCGCGAGTTCGTCGTCTGATTCGCTCGAGGTCGAGAACGGCGGGTCTCGTTTCTCTCGCGGATCGTGGATCGCGGTACTCGCTTCCACGGCTTCCGGCGGAGCGGGCAGCGCGGGTGCATTCCTCGGTCCACTTTGGATCAGCCGAGGGCGAGCGGCTCGACTTCCTCGGCCACGGCCGAGCTCCACGCGCCGACGACGCACGCAGCCGCGATCAGCGCGGCGAACCCGTGAAGGCCCGCGGCGATCCCCTCGCAGTGTTCGAGGAGGCCCCATCGGCCGAGCAGCCAGTTCCAGTCGTGGATGTGGCCGCCGACCAGCGGGAGCGCCTGGGCCTGCGCATCACCGAGATAGCGGGCAGTGTTCATCAGGCTCTCGGCCAGCCAGATGCCCATCAGCCAGGCCTCGAAGAGTTGGCGGGCACGCAGGAAGTGAAGGGCGCAGGCGACCGGAAAGAAGAGCTGGCCGAAGGTGCCGCCGAGGAAGTGGAGCGTCTCGCCGAAGAAGCCCAGGAAGACATGACCCGCCTCGTGGAAGAGCAGGTTCACGCCGTCGAGAAAGTGATAGTCGTAGTCGAAGACGAGCCAGACGACGTACACGAGAACGGGGATCAGGAGGAGGCGCTTGGCGGACATGAGGGCGGAATCGGCCGACCGGCGCCTCGACCTTCGGGCCGCCTGGGAAGCGCGGCGCGCCAGCCGCCGAACCGCGCTTCGAGCCGGGCGACGTCTCCCCGGCGGGAGCGAGGCGCGTGGGGCCCGGCGGCCTCGAGCGGTCTCCGCGTTCCGTCGCCGTCGCTACACAAGCGGGGGCCGAACGCCTATCCTCCGCGCGCTCCGGGCCCCGGCCCCTCCCTCTACACCTCAGCCCCATCCGCCGCGCGCGACCTGCCGCGGTCAGCAGGAGTCTCCACGCGTCATGGATCTGAACGCCACTTCCTCGATCATCACCGGCGGTGCGTCGGGCATCGGCCTCGCCACGGCCAAGCAGGTCGCGGCCCTCGGCGGTCGCGTCGTCGTCGCCGACCTCAACGAAGAGAAGGGAAAGGCGGTCGCCGACGAGCTCGGTGGCGTCTTCGTCAAGACCGACGTCTCCGACGAGGCGCAGGCCCAGGCCGCCGTCGACGCGGCGCTCGAGCTCGGTCCCCTCCGCACGGTCCTGAACTCTGCGGGCCTCGGCAGCGCCGGTCGCACCGTCGACCGCGAGGGCAACCCCTTCAACCTCGACAACTTCTCCTTCGTGATCAAGGTGAACCTGATCGGCACGTTCAACGTGACCCGCCTCGCCGCGGCGGCGATGTCGAAGCAGGATCCGGTGGACGACGACGGCCAGCGGGGCTCGATCGTGAATCTCGCCTCGGTCGCGGCCTTCGACGGTCAGATCGGCCAGTGCGCCTACTCGGCCTCGAAGGGCGGCGTGGTCGGCATGACCCTCCCGATCGCGCGCGACCTCGCCGCGGTCGGCATCCGGGTGAACTGCATCGCCCCCGGCCTGATCGATACGCCGATCTACGGCGAGGGCGAGGGCTCGGAGAAGTTCAAGGCCCATCTCGGTCAGAGCGTGCTCTTCCCGAAGCGCCTCGGCGTCGGCGCAGAGCTCGCCTCGATGGTGCTCGAGCTCTTCCAGAACGACTACATGAACGGAGAGACGATCCGCGTCGACGGCGGCATCCGCATGCCCCCGAAGTAGGCGGAACCCTCCGGACGCGGGCGCAGAGACGGACGCGAGGCGGACAGACGCATGCGAATCGGCCGCCGGAACCTGCGCAAGGGCCTCCTTGCGGTGGGCTGTGTGCTCGGCGCACCGTCCACCGGCGGGCTGGTCGCGGGGGGCGCGCTGATCGCGCTCGGCGGAGCGCTCCACCTCTGGTCGAAGGGCTGCCTCGAGCAGAACCGGCGACTGATCACCGCCGGTCCCTATCGCTACGTCCGCAATCCCTTCTATCTGGCGAATGCGCTGATCGATGCGGGTCTCTGCGTCGTGGTCGGCGTCGTCTGGATCGCGGCCCTCTTCGCCGTCCTCTGGCTCCTCGCCTATCGCGACACGATCGACGGGGAGGAGCGCAAGCTCGCCGATCTCTTCCCCGACGAGTATCCGCGCTATGTCGCCGCCGTGCCGCGCCTCGTTCCGAACGGCTCGGCCTGGCCGCGCGCCGCCGTGACCGGTCACTTCAGCTGGGACAACGACGGACTCGCGCGGGGGCAGGAGTACGCCCGGCTCGTCGGAATCGCCCTGGGGCCCGCGGTGGTCGTCGCGGGCGCCGTGCTTCGGCGGGACGGCGTGGAGGTCTTCGCGTCCGGCAACGAGGTGCGCCTCGCGAGCTTCGTCGCGCTCCCCTCGCTCTGGGTGTGGAAGCTCGCGATCGCCGAAGCGTTCCGCCGTCCCGAATCGGCGCTGGTCGGCACGGCCTTCGCCCGAAGCGGGCGGCTCGCGCTGGCGGCGGGACTCGTCGGTCTCGCGCTGTGGCTCGCTCCGGACCAGGCACCGCTCGCGATCCTCGCGGCGGGGTGGGCGGGGCTCGCGTTGCTGGACGAGTTCGCGGCGCGTCGAACGGACGCCGGCACGCCGCGGGTACGCTGGCGCTATCTGGGACCCGTTGCGCTCGGGAGTCTCGTCGCGGGGGCGATGCTCGGGGCGCGGGCGCTCGGCGCGTTCGCGTAGAGGCAGGAGAACCGGTCGATGCGAATCGCGTGCTTCGTGTTCACGGCGCTCTTTCTCGTGGGCGCCGCGGTCCAGTGGAACGATCCGGATCCGATCGCCTGGATCGTCGCGTATCTCCTGGGCGCCGGACTCTCGCTCCAGGCTGCGCTCGGCAAGCCGTCGTTCCTGGCGAACGCCCTCGCGGCGGTGGTCTTCGGGATGGGCTTCGCGGCCCTGGCCGCGACGATCCCCGATGCCCCGGACGAGGCGTTCACTTCGTTCCAGATGCGCGAGACGAGTCACGAAGAGCCGCGCGAAGCCGTGGGCCTCGGGCTGCTCAGCGTGTGGAGCGCGGTCCTCGCGTTCCGGTCGAGATCGCCGGCGCTTCGGGAGGACTGAGTCCCCCCGTGGCCGGCCGCCTCACGCGTGGGCTTCGGCGGCCTTCGGCGTCCGGTGGTCCCACGGGCGATAGGGGCGGAGCGGAGGCACGCCGAGCTCCCTTCGGACCTCTTCGAGCGGAAGAGGAAGGAGCCGCTCCCAGTCCGCCGCGAGGAGGTAGTCCGCCCCTCGTCCACGACGTCGTCCGCGGAAGCCGGTCACGAGGACGTCGAAGCGGCCCGTCCTGAGCGCGATCCCGATCAACTGCAGCCAGGACGAGATCGTCATCGCGCGGTAGCCGACCTGGACGGCCTGGAAGTTCACGATCGCGAGCTCGCCGGCCATGTCGGTTCCGTAGCCGGTCACGACGTGCCAGAGGTCGTGCAGATCGCGGAAGCGGTCGTGCAGGTACGCGACTTCGGGGGAGGCGTCGGGCACGAATCCTTCGGTCTCGGCGCGTGCGACGCGCACCTCTTCCGCGAGGTGCTCGGGATAGAGGCCGTTGTCCTCCGCGAACGCGCAGTAGGTTCGTCCCAGACTGCCCTCGGGCATGGCGCGCAAGCGATCGCGATCCGCGACGAGGGCGAGTGCGTCGTGGCGCTCGTCGAGCAGTCGTCGTCCGAGTGTCGTGGCGCGCATCCGGGCGAGCATCGTCGCGTCGCCGCGTCCGAGCGCGAGCGAGAGCGCGTCGAAGCTCTGGACGGCGGGGGCGACCGCTTCCGGGTCCTTGCCCTGGAGGCGGATCTTCCGGATGGCCGAGCGCAGGTTCTCGAATCGCGTCGAAAGGGGCATGGCGCGCCGCTCCGCGGGTTCCCGGCCAGAATAGACAGGGGGCGGACCCGTGTCTAACCTGACTCACGAGCGCGACGCACGGTTTCGCCGGACACGCCTCTCGGGAGGACGCCATGACTTCGAGGAACCTGCCGGAAGAGGGCAGCACGACCCACGAACGACCGCAGACGACCGCGGAGAAGGAAGCGTTCTCTTCCGGCGGCAATCGTCACCTGATCCTGTTGCGGGGGAAGTGGGGACTCGCGATCGACACGTTCGTCCTCTGGTCGACCGGCTACTCCCTGATGACGAAGCAGTACGCCGTCGCCAACGGGGTCGCCTACAGCCCTACGCTCCTGCTCTACACGACCGGCACGAAGACCGGGAAGAAGCGGCGATGCGGCTTGCCCTACTTCGAGGTCGACGGCGCCTACGTCGTCCGCGGCAGCAACGGCGGCGGACCGACCGACCCGCATTGGTGCCACAACGTGCGCGCGAACCCGGACGCGAAGATCCGGGTGCGCGGGCGAACGAAGGCGGTGCACGCGCACGTCGCGAGCGGCGAGGAGCGCGAGGTGCTCTTCAAGAAGCTCGACGCGATGAGCCCTTCGACGGGGCAGTACCAGCGGATGTGCGCGCCGCGAGAGCTGCCCCTCGTCGTCCTGCGACCGATCTGAGCTCGCCTTGAGCGTCTACATCGACGTCTGGCACCGGACCCACCCGCTCACCCCCGAAGCCCACGCTCGCTTCCTCGACTACTACGCGCGCTACGTGGTCGCGCCGCCCTCGGACTACTTCGAGGTCGTCGCGGGCTTCCGCTACCTCGACGGCCCCACGAACGAGGACTTCGCGCTCTACCGCTATCCGTCGATGGCGGAGATCGAGGCGTCGATGCGGAGCTACGCCGTCGACGGCGAGGCGCTCCAGGCGACTCTCGAGACGTTCTCGGCTCTGGAAATCGAGGAGACGCGGGGGATCGCGCTCCATCTCCCCCATGCACCCGAGTCGCGCCTCGACGACGCGATCGCCGCGCCGGGCGGGGAGGGCGCGCATCGCTTCGTCCGCCACGTGAGGCGCTGCGGCGGAAACGAGCGGCCCGCGGCCTTCGCCCTCCTCGAACGCCAGCGCGACGAGGCGGAAAAGGCCGGCGGCGGGACCCTCGTGGTGGGCTTCGAGTACATCGTCGGCCCGGTCATGGATCTCGTCGAGATCTGGCGGGTACCCGCGGATCGCGGGGTCTGCCCCATCGACGACGTCGACCCGGCGCTCGTGGCCGAGCTCGCGAGGCTGGCGCCGGAGCGGGAGCGGCGGGCAATCGAGCCGACGCGCTTCTCGAAGCTGCGCTGACCCGTGCGCGCCCCGGGGCCGGGGCGATCGGCAATCCGCCGGCAGATCGGGGGGGCGGCGATCTCGCAGCGGCCGGCGTCACCGGTGGTAGACTGCGGAGCCTGCGATCCGCAGCCTCCAGGAGACCCCTTCGATGTACGACCTCGTGATTCGCAACGGCGAGATCTACGACGGAACGGGCGCGCCGGCCTTCGACGGCGATCTCGCGATCGAAGGTGACCGGATCGTCGCGGTGGGTGCGCTGGACGACGCGCTCGTCGGACCCGATACGGAGACGATCGACGCGACGGGCCGGATCGTGACCCCGGGCTTCGTCGACGCCCACACCCACTACGACGGCCAGATCACCTGGGATCCCTTCGTCTCGCCGTCCACCTACCACGGCGTCACCACGATCGTGACCGGGAACTGTGGCGTCGGCTTCGCCCCCTGCCGCACGGATCAGCGCGATTGGCTGATCGGACTCATGGAAGGCGTCGAGGACATTCCCGGAACGGCGCTCCACGCCGGCATCCAGTGGGATTGGGAGACCTTCCCCGAGTACCTCGACGCGCTCGAGAAGACGCCGCTCGCGATCGACGTCGGAACGCAGGTGCCCCACGGCGCGGTACGGGCGTTCGTGATGGGCAAGCGTGGCCCGGCCCGCGAGGTCGCGACGCCGGAAGAGATCGAGGGCATGAAGCGGGTCGTGCGCGAGGCGATCGACGCCGGCGCCCTCGGCTTCTCGACCTCGCGAACCGAGAAGCACCGCGACGTCGACGGCGAGGTCACGCCGTCGATCACGGCGCATGCCGACGAGCTGACGGGGATCGCGACGGCGCTCCGCGACGCGGGGAAGGGCGTCCTCCAGGGCATCTCCGACTTCTACGACTTCGAGGAGGAGTTCTCGATGTTCCGGAAGATGGCGGAGACCGCCGGGCGGCCATGCTCGATCACGGTCGAGCAGCAGGACGCGCGCCCGGACTGGTGGCATCAGCTGCTCGACGCCGTCACCCGGGCGCAGGCCGATGGTCTCGAGATGCGGGGACAGGTTCCGCCCCGTGCGACGGGCGTGCTCCTCGGCCTCACCGCCACCCTCAACCCCTTCTCGTTCTGCACGTCGTTCCGGGACGCGATCTTCGATCTCGAGAAGTTCGAGGCCTTCCCCCTCGAGCAGCGGGTCGAAAACCTCCGCAAGCCCGAGGTTCGCGCTGCGATCCTGGCGGAGGTCCCGCAGGCCGAGGCCCCGAATCCGTTGATCGGAGAGATCGTGTCGAGCTTCCACAAGCTCTTCCCGATGAGCGACCCGGTCGACTACGAGCCCGCGCCCGAAGACTCGGTCGAAGGAATCGCGAAGCGGGAAGGCCGTTCGCCGCAGGAGGTCGCCTACGACCTGATGCTCGAGAACGAGGGGCAGGCGCTGCTCTACCACCCGCTCTTCAACTACCTGCCGGGAAATCTCGACTACGTGGAGAAGATGCTCGAACACCCGCACACGGTCTTCGGCCTCTCCGACGGCGGCGCTCACTGCGGCGTGCTCTGCGACGCGAGCTTTCCGACGACGCTGATCCAACACTGGGGGCGCGATCGAAGCCGCGGCAAGAAGCTGCCGCTCGAGCGGCTCGTCCGCATGCAGACGAAGGAGACCGCCGAGCTGGTCGGTCTCTTCGACCGCGGCGTCCTCGCGCCCGGCTACAAGGCCGACGTGAACGTGATCGACTTCGAGGGGCTCACGCTCCATCCGCCGACGGTGGTCTACGACCTGCCCGCCGACGGTCGGCGACTGGTTCAGCGGGCCACGGGCTACGAGAAGACGATCGTCTCCGGCAAGGTCGCCTTCGAGGGCGGCGAGCCGACCGGTGTGCTCGGCGGCAAGCTGATCCGCGGGAGCCAGCCGGCGCCCGCCTAGGTCGTTCGACATCGCCATGAATCGCGTCGAGAGATCGGCGCTCGGAGGGAAGTTTCGTGAAGGACCAGAAGATCCTCGTCACCGGACCGACCGGTCAGGTCGCCGGGCCGGTGGCCCACCACCTCGCCCAGGACAACGAGGTCTGGGCGACCTCGCGCTTTACCGACGACTCGAAGCGAGGCCCCTTCGAGGCGACCGGCATCACCTGCGTGAAGAGCGACCTCGGGACCGGAGACTTCTCCGAGCTGCCCGAGGACTTCGACTACGTGCTCCACTTCGCGTGCTCGCGGACCCCCGACTTCGAGACGGACCTGGTCGCGAACGGCGAGGGGGTGGGGCGCCTGATGAGTCATTGCCGTCGGGCCAAGGGCTTCCTCGCCTGCTCGACGACCGGGGTCTACGAGGCGGACGACCACAATCCGTTCACCGAGGAGAGCCCGCTCGGGGACAACCACCGGGTGATGGCACCGACCTACAGCATCTCGAAGATCGGTGCGGAGGTCGTCGCCCGCTTCGCGGCGAAGGAGTTCGACCTGCCCACCGTCATCACCCGGCTGAACACGCCCTACGGGTCGAACGGGGGCTGGCCCTACTACCACCTGATGATGATCAAGAACGGCACGCCGATTCCGGTCCACACGAACGCGCCTTCCGAGTACACGCTGATCCACCAGGACGACATCAACCGGACCGTGTCGGGACTCGTCCAGTCCGCGACGATCCCGGCTCGGATCGTGAACTGGAGCGGTCAGGAGCACGTCGCCATCGAGACCTGGTGCGCCTATCTCGGCGAGCTGATCGGCGTCGAGCCCAAGTTCGACTTCACCGACGCGACCCTCGAGAGCGTGAAGACCGACAACGCCAAGATGCAGGCGCTGGTCGGTCCGTGCGAGGTCGATTGGAGGGACGGTCTGCGGCGCATGGTGGAGGAACGCCACCCGGACTGGCTGGTCTGACGGACGTGGCGCCCGCCCGGCCGACGCTGCGCACGGGGATCGAGGACGTCGATCCCCGGCACGCCCTCGACGTCGCAAGGCTCGAGGATCGCCTGCGCGAAGAGCTCGACGAGTTCGACGGGACTCTCGAGGTCCGCCAGTTCGTCGGTGGGCAATCGAACCCGACCTACCTGCTCTCCGATGGTACGCGGTCGTGGGTGCTCCGCCGGAAGCCGCCGGGCGAGCTCGTCTCCTCCGCCCACGCGACGGATCGCGAGTTCCGGATCCTCTCCGCGCTCGCGGGGACCGACGTACCGGTTCCGCGCGTGCGGTTCTACTGCGACGACGAATCGGTGATCGGGACCGAGTTCTACGTGATGGACCGGGTCGAGGGGCGCATCCTCGTCGACCAGACGTTGCCGGACTGGACGCCGGACGAGCGACGGTCCCTCTACGCTTCCCAGCTCGACGTGCTGGCCGCGCTCCACCGCGTCGACTTCGAGGCCGTCGGTCTCGGGGACTACGGCAAGCGGGGCAACTACTTCGCGCGTCAGATCCACGTCTGGGGCAAGCAGTACGCGGCGTCCCACACGGCGCCCGAAGAACGTTGCGCGTCGATGGAGCGCTTGATCGAGTGGCTCCCGGAGAACGTGCCCGCGGACGACACGACGACGATCGTCCACGGCGATTTCGGGCTCAACAACCTGATGCTCCACCCGACGGCGCCTCGGATCGCGGCGGTCCTCGACTGGGAGCTCTCGACCCTCGGCCACCCCTTCGCCGATGTGACCTACCACCTGTCGGCGCGGCTCTTCCCGACGAGCCCCTTCCAGGATGTCGACGATGCAGCGCTCCGCGCGGCGGGACTGCCGACCCAGGCGGAGTACGTCAAGGGCTACTGCGAGCGGACCGGTCTGGACGACCTTCCCGACCTCGATTTCTACCTGGCCTTCCACCTCTTCCGGACGGCCGGCATCATGTTCGGCATCGCCGGTCGCGCGAAGGCGGGGACGGCCGCCAGCGATCAGGCGAAGGCCCTCGGCGCCTCCGCCATTCCCCTGGCCGATCGCGCGCTGGAGTACGCGCGCACCCTCGGCGCCTGACCCTCCGCGCGTCCGCGATCGACGGATGAGCCGATTGCCCGCAGGCGGCGGATCCGGCTCGGCGCTTCTTCTCGGCACCCAGCTCGCCGAGCGCCCGCAGGCGAAGGATGAGCCGAGCGCCCGCAGGCGAAGGATGAGTCAGAAGTTGAAGCGGATGCCGATGATGCCCTCGTGCGCGTCGAACTCGTCTTCGACCTCCTGGGTCCGGGTCGACGGGGCGATCACCGCGCCCGAGCCCTTCTCGCCAGCGATCGCGATGTAGCGGTAGCCGAAGTTGAAGGCGACGACGTCGGAGACCGGGACGATCACGCCGGCCATGGCGTTGTACACGAAGACCGGGTCGCCGTCGTCGATCTCGAAGGCGCCGTCCGTCGTCTGGTAGACGTCGATCTTGTAGCTACCGCCGCCGATGCCGGCGCCGATCCACGGGGTGATCCCGAAGAAGTCGTCGCCGAGGTCGAGATCGACGTAGCCGTTCGCCATGACCGCGAAGAGCGAGAGGTCGCCGTCGGCCTGGGTGCCGCTCACGAGGCCGGCCTGGTCGATGTCGGCCTCGCGATGGGTGATCGCGATCTCGGCGCGGAAGAGGTCGGTGATCTTGCGACCGAGTGCGCCGCCGAAGTGGACGCCGACCTCGTCGGGCTGGACGCTGCCGAGACCCGTCGCGGCGGAGCCGGCGTCGATCGATTGGTTCGGCACGTGGGCCACGCCGGTCTGGAATTCGAAGTACCAGAGCGTTCCCTCTTCCTCGTGGTCGTCGGCGAGGGCATCGCCGGCGGAAAGGGCAACACCAGCAAAGAGGGCGAGTGTGAAGAGGCCTGCCAGGGTGGGCAGCAGGTGGCGGACGGGCGGGTGCTGGGCGGGGCGCGTCGGGGTCACGTGGATTCCTCGGTAGGCCGGCGGGGACGCTCGGCAACCTCCGAGGATAGGCGAGATCCCGGGCTTCGTCCGACTCCCCGACTCTGCGTCATTTCGCCGCGAGGCGGACGAATCGGGGCCGCCTAGCCTCGCTCCCGGACCGCGTCGACGAGTGCACCGAACTTCGCGCGCGCGGCCTCGCGGCGCGTGGGGAGGTGTTCGCTCGGCCATCCCTCCACCGGCGCGACGTCCTTGAGGATCTGACGCGCCATCGCCTGCTTGTGGACTTCGTCCGCGCCGTCGGCGATCCGGAGCGCGCGTCCCTGTCGGTACATGTGCTCGAGCGGCATGTCGGTCGTGTAACCGAGGGCGCCGTGGATCTGGATCGCACGATCGATGATCTCGAGGGTCAGCTTCGGGACGTAGTACTTGATCATCGAGATCTCGGTCCGCGCGCTCGACCCGTGGTCCTTGCCCTGGTCCATCGCCCAGGCCGCCCGCATCACGACGAGGCGCGCCGTCTCGAGCTGGGTGTAGGACTCGGCGATCATGTCCTGGACCATCTGCATCTGGCCGAGGGGCCGACCGCGGGTCTGCCGCGACGCCGCGCGCTCGCACATCATCTCGAAGGCGTACCGGGCCTGTCCGATGCAGCGCATGGCGTGGTGGATCCGTCCGCCCCCGAGTCGTTTCTGCGAGAGCAGGAAGCCCTCGCCGGGCGCGCCGATCATGTGCTCGTCCGGGACGCGACAGTCCTCGTACACGACTTCCGAGTGGCCGCCGATCCGGTCGTAGAGCAGGCCCGGTTCGGATGCGTGGGGGTGGGACATCGAACCGACGTCGCGAACGACGGTCATCCCCGGCGTGCCCTTCTCGACGACGAACATCGACGCGCGCTGGTGGGGAGGGGCCTCGGGGTCGGTGACCGCGAAGAGCAGCGTGAAGTCCGAGACCGACGCGTTCGAGGCGAACCACTTGTGACCGTTGATCACCCAGTCGTCGCCGTCGCGGATGGCGGTGGTCGTCATCTCCGTCGGGTTCGAGCTCGCCGTGAAGGGCTCGGTCATCGAAAACGTGCTGCGAACCTCGCCCCGGATCAGCGGGTCCAGCCAGCGCTTCTTCTGCTCCGGCGTCGCGCCGACCGCGAGGAGCTCCATGTTTCCCGAGTCGGGCCCCTGGCAGCCGAACATCTCCGGGGCGAGGGAGTGGCGGCCGAGGATCTCGTGGATCTGGGCGAGATGGACCTGTCCCATTCCCTGTCCGCCGTCCTCGGGCTCGAGGTGGGGCGCCCAGAGTCCCTGCTTCTTGACCTCTTCCTTGAGCGGGGCCCAGAGTGCGTCGAGCTGCGCCTGGTCGAGACCATCACAGAGCAGGTCCAGGGGAATGATCGTCTCGTCCACGAACTCCCGGATCCAATCGAGCTTCTTCTGGAATTCGGGTTCGGTCGTGAAGTCCCAGGCCATGATCTGCTCCCTCGGTTTCGTGAAGCGAATGGTACGGTTCGCGACGGCGAAGTGCCCGAAGCAGCTCGCGGCCCTGTGCTAGCGTCGGCCGCCGTTCGCGCGAACCCGCGCGCTGGAACGCCCGCGCCGAGCGCCAGGAGCGCCGCGCGCTTCAATCCAGGAGTCGTCGCATGACCCGGTTCCCCCGCCTGCTCGTCGCCCTCGTTCCCTTCCTGCTCGCCGCCTGCGGCGAGTCGTTGCCGGAAGCCGATCCGGCGACCCGCCGCACGATCGCGCAGGGCGAGATCGTCGGTGCCTCGATCGACGATGGCGCCGTACTCGCCTGGAAGGGGATTCCCTTCGCGGCGCCGCCGACGGGCGACCTCCGCTGGCGTGCACCCCGACCGCCGGCGTCCTGGGAGGGCGTTCGGGAGACGCTGGCTTCGGGTGGGGTGTGTACGCAGCTCGGGGGCGACCCGCTCCAGGGCTCGGAGGATTGCCTCTATCTCGACGTGTTCGCGCCGGCCGCGGTGGCCGAGGAGGGCGCCGACCTCCTGCCGGTCATGTACTGGATCCACGGTGGGGGGAACACGCTTGGCTCCGGGGACATGATGCCGCCGCAGGCGCTGGCGCGGGACAACGGCGTGGTCCTCGTGACCATCAACTACCGCCTCGGGCTCTTCGGCTGGCTCTCCCACGACGCGCTCCGCGCGGGGGCGTCCGGACCCGAGGACGCGTCCGGAAACTTCGGGACCCTCGACATCATCCGCGGCCTCGAATGGGTCCAGGAGAACATCGCGCAGTTCGGAGGCGACCCCGGACGCGTGACGATCTTCGGCGAGTCCGCCGGCGGCCTGAACGTGTTCTCGATGCTCGTTTCCCCGATCGCGAAGGACCTCTTCCACGCGGCGATCGCGCAGAGCGGTTCGCCGACGACGATGACGCGGGACGAATCGGACCACTACACGGACGACGCCGAGGCGCCCGGGCTGCCCGGCTCTTCGGGGGAGCTCCTGATCGCGCTCCTCCAGCAGGCCGGTCGCGCAGAGGATCGTGCCTCGGCGAAGGCGGTCGCGGCGGAAATGGAGCTCGGCGAGATCGAAGCGTTCCTGCGCGGTCATTCGGCGGCGGAGCTCCTCCAGCCCTTCGTCGACGAGGTCGGCGACGCGTCGATGCCGATGTACATCGTGCCCAACATCTTCCAGGATGGTCACGTCGTTCGTCGGGGCGAGCCGATCGACCTCTTCGCGACGCCGGGGGCCTACAACGCGGTGCCCTTCATCGCGGGGACGAACCGCGAAGAGTCGAAGCTCTTCGTCGCCTTCGACTCGCCGCACGTCGAGCGGACCTTCGGGCTGCCGAGCGGTTTCTCGAACCTTCGGATGTACGACGTCGAAGGCGAGTACGGAGGGCTGGTGTGGCGGGCGATGGGCGCGGACGAGCCGCTCGCGGCGATGCGGAAGAGTCAGGGACCGACCGTCTGGGGTTACCGGTTCGACTGGGACGAGGAGCCGGTCGTGTTGGGGACCGATCTGTCGAAGCTGCTCGGGGCGGCCCACGCGATGGAGCTCTTCTTCGTGTTCGGCCTGACGGATCTGGGCTTCGCGAATCGCTTCATCTTCGAAGACCCCGAATCCGCGACGCTCCTCTCCGAACGCATGCGCTCCTACTGGGCGAACTTCGCCTACACGTACCGGCCCGGACGAGGGCAGGGCGGTGACCTCCCCGACTGGGCACCCTGGGGCGACGGGTCGAAGGATCCGAAGTACATCGTCTTCGACACGGACGCGGGCGACGGGCTCCGCATGGAGCGAGACCAGATCGACCAGGCCTGGGTCGTTTCGCGCGCGATGACCGATCCGCGGATGCTGAGCGACGAAGAGCGTTGTCGCGTCTACAAGAACATGGTCCAGTGGAGCGAGGCGCTCACGCCGGAGGCCTACACGACGATCGGAGAGGGGATGTGCGAGCCCTTCCCGATCGGCTCGCGGCTGGACTTCCCGTCCCTCTCCCACGACCCCGCCGAGTGAGGAGGGGCGCTCGCGCCGCGCATCAATCCTTGCGTTCGGCGACCTGTCGTCCCGCCCTGCGCCCGAAGAACGTGACGTCGCCCACGGACATGCCCGACGCATAGCCTTCGGCGGTGCGCGGCATGCCGCAGGTCGCGCGTCCGGCGGCGTAGAGCCCGGGGACCACGTCACCGTCCATCGTCAGGACCTCGCCGGTCGGCTTCGTCTCGAGCCCGCCGAGCGTGAACCCCACGTAGATCCCGTGTTCGCCGGGGGTGATGTCGACCGCCGCGATCGTTCCCTCGATCGGCTCCATCCACTCCGCCTGCTTGTGGAAGAGCGGGTCCTCGCCCTTCGCTGCGTACTCGTTGTAGTGGTGGAACGTGTGCGCGAGGTTCGCGGCGGGGAGGCCGATGTCCTCGGCCAGCTCCTCGATCGTCTCCGCCGCGCTCGCGATCTCGCCGCCGAGCATGTTGGGCTGCTTCCAGTGCTTCTCGCCGATGATCAGGAAGACCTTCTCTCCGGTCTGGAGCTGCTTCAGGTTGTTCGACGCGATCCGCGCGTGGTAGACGTCCTCGTTGATGAAGCGCTGGCCCTGGCTGTTCACGAGGATGCCGAAGGTGTGGCTCGACGGCGGGTAGAACGGGATCGTCACGAAGCTCTGGTTCATGTGGAGCGTCGAAGCCCCCGCACCCTGGCCCATGCGGATGCCGCCCCCGTCGTCGAAGGGGTTGCCGATCGGCTGGGCGCGCTTCGCGACCCCGGGGCTGTAGTGCTCCCACATGGCCTGGTTCATCGCGAATCCGCCGGTGCAGAGGATCACGCCGCGGCGCGTGCGGACGTTCTTCTCCTCGCCGTCGATCCGGACGACGAGGCCGTGGATCGCGCCTTCCTCGTCGGCAATCAGCCGGAGGACCCGCGCGTCGTACTCGACGCGGATCCCCCGCTCCTCGACGTTCCGCGTGACGATCTCCATGAAGAGGGGGCCACCGTTGTCTCCTTCGATCTCGAGGTTGTGGCCGCGAGGGCAGGGCGCGGCGACGTCCCGGAAGGGCCAGGCCTTCTCGTTGCCCGTGTAGAGGAGACAGTCGTCGGTCATCGCGACGATCGCCTTGTCCTTGTACTCCGTATCCTTGTAGGGCACGCCGAGGCCGACGATCCAGTCGAAGTGGTCGCGGCTTCCCTCCGCGTAGCAGCGGATCTTCTCCTCGTCGCCGACGTCGCCCATGCAGAGCTTCAGGTATTCGAAGAGCGCCTCGGTCGAGTCGTCGTAGCCGCAGGCCTGCTGCACGCGGGTGCCGCCTCCGCCGCCCATGTAGATCTCGGCGCTCGACAGCGCCGTCGAGCCGCCGCTCGCGCTGGCGACCTCGAAGATCGTGACCTCCGCGCCGTTGTCGCTCGCTTCGATCGCGGCACAGCCGCCAGCACCGCCGAAGCCCACGACGGCGACGTCGGTCTCGAGGTCGAAGCTCGCGACGTCGGCGAGTCGGCGGGGGTGGGTCGGGCTGATCTGGCTCATCTGGTTCTCTCGGTTCGATTCGGATCGGACGGTCCGTCCCGGCGGGCGGGCGACGATTCTAGCCGACGAGCGCGCGGAGCGGGATCCACCTGACGGATCGGTTCTCGATGAGCGAGCGGGACCGAGCTGCGACAGAATGGGCGGATGGACGAAGAGCGAGCGAGAGGGACGCCGGTGGAGCCGGACCCGGAGGTGCTCCTCCAGATCGCGCGGATGGAGATGCCCTTCGGGCGCTACCAGGGGCGGCGACTGATCGATCTCCCCGAACCCTACGTCGTCTGGTGGAGGGAGCGGGGCTTCCCCAAGGGCCGCCTCGGCATGCTCCTGGCGACGCTCTACGAGATCAAGGCGAACGGCCTGGAGCCCTTGCTCGCGGGTCTTCGCGACCCGTCTGATCCGCTCTACCGAAACGTCGACCCGCGCAACTTCCGCGAGGGAGATCGCTAGCTGCCTGGTTCAGGGCGGGCGCAGGCGCGCAGGACGTCGGTGAACGTGAGGATTCCGATGGCCTCGACGCCCTCGACCACCGGAGCCATCCGGACGCCGGCATGTCGCATCAGACGGATGCAGTCCGAGGCGAGCAGATCGGCCGGGATCGTGAGCGCGGGGCGGGTCATCGCGTCTTCCACGCAAAGCGAATCGAGCGCCTCTTCGCCTGCCTCGCAGATCACCTCGATGCAGTCCTTGATTGTCAGGATGCAGTAGCCACGACCGCGCACGGGCGGATCGATCAGCAGGCCGTGGATGCCGTGCTCGTCCATCCGCAGGGCGGCTTCGCGTAGCGTTTCTTCTGGATCGCCCCGAACGATCTTCCGGGTCATCAGGTCACGGGCGCGCTGGGTTTCGAGCTTCACGAGTCGGTCTCCGGATCGTCCACGATGATGCGGCGCTGTTCACGATCGAGTCGAAAGGTGCAGGGGCCGACGTCGGCCTCGAGGACGTGGAGCACGCTTCCGATCGCGAGGCGGCAACCGGCGTGCGCGAAGCCGCGGATCTCGATCGAGGCGGCCGAGAGCAGCTCGCGTTGTCGGAGTCGCCATCGGATGCGGTCCTCGACGCCGTCCCGGGTCCGCAGCTTGCGCTGGCCGGTCTTGCGTGCGCCGCGATCCCGCCTCTTCCGAGCGCTCCCGCGTCGGCCGGCGCGTCGGTCGGGGGTCGCGACTCGACGAAGCGTGGGATCGATCCCTTCCGGTTCGAGCGGGACGCCGGCGTGAATCTCGACCGGACCACCGGCGGGACTTCCGGCCTGGTGGACGGCGATCCGGTGTTCGGCAGCGATCCGATCGGACAGCGCGCGCCCGCCGATCTCGACCTCGCGACCGTGGATTCGCGAGGCGGACACGCTGCGTGCAATCTCGATTCGCCCGCCCGCGCGAAGTCGGGCACCGAGCGCATGTCGTGCGCGGAGATCCGTTCCTGCCCGTATCCAGCCACCCTCGCGACCGAGGACGCCGCCGACGATCTCGACCGCGAGTCCCGCGTGGACCTGCCCGTCGTCGACGAGGCCGCCGATCCGGATGCTTCCGCCGGCCCTGGCCTGCATGTGGGGCGTCAGATCGCGCGTGATCTCGAGGTGGTCCTTCGTCTCGAGGTTGCCGGACGCGGGATCGACGGATCCGTTGTGGACGTGAACCGCCGCGACGTCGATCCGTCCCTTCGGATCGTAGGCGCGCGCACCGTCTCGCGTCGCGACGATCGAGCCGTCTTCCTGCAACGCGACGCCGTCGCCGAACTCGATCGCGAACTCGGGCGTCTCCTCCGGCGCGAGGGCTTCGCCGCGGACATCGATGCCCGGTTCGCCCGGGACGGCCTCCAGGACGCGCGCGACGGGGTCGCCGGCCTTGATCGGGACGATCGATCGTCGCTCGCGGAAGTCGAGGGTGCCGTCCGGACGGAGCGTTCCCGGGAGGGGGCCCTCGGGATCCTCGAGGCAGAGCCTCGGCGGAATCGGGGCGACCGGCGGCACCCCTCGCGCGACGCATCGCTCCGTCGGGTCCGCATTGCGTGAAGCGAGGGCGCGCTCGACGGGGCGGAAGGCCGTCTCGTCGACGCCGTAGGTGACGCCCTCCGTCGCGAGGGCGGCGCGAAGATCGTCCAACGAGCCCGGCGGCCCCGAGACGAGGGAGACCGACGCTTCGAGTCCGTCGTCGCTGACGCGTACGTGGATCCGTTGGGCGATCGTATGGGCTTCGTGCTCGTCCATCTCCGATCTGGGATCGACCGATCCTGGACGCGGGGTGAGCCGGAACGTGCGCCGGTGCCCTGACGCGGCCCCGGCGACCGGGGTTCGCCCGGTGGCGAATCCGGCGAAACCTCGACGAAGTCGTACGACCGGGCGCCGCCGCCGCGGCGCCCGCGCGATCCCGGACGACTCAGACCGGCGTGACGACGCCTTCGGAGAAGCGCGCGTTGCGCCCCACGAACTCCTCGTCGGCCAGCGCTGCGGCCATCAGGTCCGGGTCGGTCGAGCCGCCCCAGACCCGGAATCCGTCCGGATTGATCGCCGCGAAGTTGAGGCGGACCGGGCCTTCCTTGCCGACCAGCACGGTGTAGCTCTCGATCGGCGCCTCGCCTTCGTAGCGCTCCTTCAGCATCGGTCGGAGCTCCATCTTCGCGAACTCCTCCGAGACGTCCTCGATCTCCGGGAGCACCGCGTCGATCGGCTCGGTCGAGTAGATGCCGTAGGAGAAGTGCGCGAAGGCACCGCCCACGGAGCCGATCGCTCCGGTCGAGCCGGGATCCTTGCGCAGCCGGTCGATCATCGTCGCCTTGCTGTGGAGGACGTAGTTGCCGAAGGGGCCACCGAAGAAGGTCATGCCTCCGGTCAGGCTCGGCACCGGATCCGTCGGGATCCCGAGGGCGGCGGCGCCGGCCTGGATCGCGAAGGGGAAGCACGAGTAGAGGTCCACGTGCTCGAGGTCGGAAGCGTTCTTCTTCGCCCGTTCGAGGACGCGCTGGGCCGCCAGGACCTGGCCGGGATGGACGTGGAGCCGCTCCCGCTCGGAGAGCGTGATCGTCTTGCTCATCTCGGTCGAGGCGCGGAGGAAGACCCGCTGGCCACCGGGCACGCCGAAGCGGTCGGCCGCCTCCGTCGAGCAGACGATCAGCGCGGCACTCTGGTCCACGGAGATGTTCGACGTCATCAGCTTCGTGTACGGATAGATCACCATCCGGTTGGCTTCGGTCGGGTTGCGGATCTCGTCCGCCGGGACCTCGCGAGGGATCCACGCGTAGGGATTGTCCGCGGCGACCTTGCTCATCTGGTGGGCGAGCTCGGCGATCCGATCGCGGTGGGCCGAGGGGGTCTCGCCGAGACTCGCGCGGAGCGACGTCTCGCAGAAGGTGAAGATCGACGTCGCGTCGACGATCCCCGCGTCCTTCTCCCCCGGATTCTGGGTGTACTTCATCTCGCCGACGGTGGCGTCGGGCTCACCGGGGATCGCGTCCTCCCAGTGGAGGTCGCCGCCGCCGCGGAGGATCCGCCGCTTGCTGTTCTCGCTCTCGCCGCCGACGATTGCGATCACGTCGGCGCGGCCCGCGGCGATCTCCTTGCAGGCCATGTTGAGCAGGATCTGCACGATGTGACCGGAGACGGCGCCGGTGATGCTCTTCGCGCCCGGGGAGCCGAGGCGCTCGCCGAGGAGCTTGCCCGGGTTGCCGTACTGCCAGGTTCCGCGCGGGACGTAGATCGCGTCGAGGTGACGGGCGAGCTTCGGAGCGCCGGCGTCTTCCGCGGCCTGGCGGATCGCGTTTTCCATCATCTCGATCGGGGAGATCGCCTCCGCCGGATCGTCTACGCGCTGGACGAGCTGACCGATTCCGGCAATCGCAGGTCGGCGGGGTGCATCGGAAGCCATGGACGGGGTCTCCTGCGCTCGGGGAGCGCGATGGGCGGACGGGGCCGCGGGAGAGACGTTGATAGCACCTCCGAGGCGGCTCGGCGGCGGGCTCCGGAGGGGGGCGACCGGCTCAGTCGGTGATCCAGGACGTCGGGATGCAGGCGCGTTCGGCGATGAACTCGACGAGCTGCTCGGTCAGTCCGCCGCTCCGCCAGGCCCGGTCGAGGACGTACGCCTGGATCGCCTTGGCGTCGTCTTCGGAGAGCGCGTCGGCGAAGCTCGGCATGCCCTTCGCGGTTCGCAGACCGCCGCGGACGATTGCGTCCCACTGGTCGTGGGTCTCGGCGCTGGCGGTCTTCAGGTCGGGATAGATCCCGCTCGCGTGGGTGCCCATCCCGTGACAGCTGAAGCAGTTGTTCGCGTAGAGCGTACGTCCCTGGTCGATGCGTGCTGCGTCGACCTCGAGCCGCGGAACGGCCACCTCCCGCTTCGGGCGCTGACGAACCGGGGGCAGCGTGGCCCGGCCCCCGATCTTCCAGGCGAGCAGCCGCCCGGCGTTGTCGTGCGTGAAGCGGGACATGTGGTTGCCGTGGGACCCGCCCACGCCCGCGAGGACGGCGATGTACTGCTCGCCGTCGATCGCGTAGGTGATCGGCGGGGCCATCACGTCGATACCGACGTCGACGCCCCAGCGTTCCCTTCCGTTCTGGGCGTCGAAGGCGCTGAAGCGGCCGTTGCCGCTGCCCTGGAAGACGAGCTGTCCGGCGGTCGCAAGGGTGCCACCGGGGACGCCCGAGTCGTGCAGGACCTCCCAGGCCTTCTTCTCCGCTCGGGGGTCCCAGGCGATCAGTCGCGTGAGGCCACAGGGCATGAAGCGGATAGCCGCCGTCGATTCCATGTCGCGATGAAGCTGTGCGAGGTCTTCGCCGGTGTTCCAGAGGCCGGGTCGGTAGACGAATTCGTCGAGCGGCGCGTAGAGGTAGGGGCCCTCGCTCGCGGGGATGTAGACGAGCCCGTTGTCGGGATGGAAGCTCATCGGGTGCCAGTTGTGCGCGCCCGGCGGCGGTGGTGACACGAAGCGCGCTTCCTGCGACCAGGTCGCTTCGGATCGTTCGACCGGCCGTCCGGTCTCGAGGTCGACGTGGCTGGCCCAGCTGGCGTGCACGAACTTCTCGGCGGAGAGCAGCTCCCCGGTCCGGCGGTCGAGCACGTAGAAGAAGCCGTTCTTCGGCGCCTGCATGAGGACCTTGCGCTGCGTGCCCTTCCACTCGAGGTCGGCGAGGATCATGTGCTGGGTCGCCGTGTAGTCCCAGTGCTCGCCCGGGGTCGTCTGGTAGTGCCAGACCAGGCGGCCCGTGTCGGGCCGAAGCGCGAGGATCGAAGACAGGAAGAGATTGTCCCCACCCCCCGGACTCCGCTTCGCGCGGTCGTAGACGCTCGCGTTCCCGGTGCCCACGTAGAGCAGGTCGAGCTCCGCGTCGTAGGCCATCGAGTCCCACGCGGTTCCGCCGAGTCCCGCTTCCCAGAGCGAGTCCGGGGGCCAGGTCTCCGCGGCGCGCTCGAGCTCCGGGTGTTCGTGGGGGCCGTCCTTGCTGCCGGGAACGGTGTAGAAGCGCCAGGCCAGCTCGCCGGTCCCGACGTGGTACGCGGAGAAGAAGCCGCGCACGCCGAGCTCCGCGCCGCCGTTGCCGATCACGACGAGGTCCTTCACGACGCGGGGCGCGCCGGTGATCGTGTAGGGCTGGCCGAGCGGCGCGGTCTGAACGCTCCAGATCGGCTCGCCCGTCGCCCCGTCGAGGGCGAGGAGCCGGCCGTCGATCGTGCCGACGTAGACCCGGCCGTCGTGGACCGCGACGCCGCGGTTCACGACGCCGCAACAGGCGTGCCGGGCTTTCCAGCGTGCGACCTTCGGATCGTGGCGCCAGAGCTCGCGCCCGGTCTTCGCGTCGAGCGCGAACACGACGCTCCAGCTGGCGGTGGCGTACATCACGCCGTCCACCACGATCGGTGTCGCTTCGAGGCCGCGGTCCGAGCCCGTCATGTAGGACCAGGCGAGGCCGAGGAGGGCGACGCTGTTGCGGTCGATCTGGTCGAGGGGGCTGAAACGCTCTTCGCGCGCAGTCAGACCATGGAGCGGCCAGGCGACGTCGCCCTCGATGGGGACGATCGGCGGCGGCTCCTCGCGAGCCGCGAAGGCGTCGGAGGCATTGGAGGCGTCGAAGGCGAGCCCGACGACGAGGGCGAACGCGAGGAAGAGCGTGGCGATGGACGGGCGAGGGGAGGGGGCGTGGCCCACGGTGTGTCGATCCTCGGAGGCGACGCGCCTTCGGACGCGCCCTCGGCGATGCGGATCGAGCATAACCGCCGCGCATCGGTCGCGCGTCGGGCCGAAATTGGACCGGGAGTTCGTCGACGGAAAGGGGGCTCCGACCTGTCCGCTAGCGCGCGGCGGCGGGCGCGTCTTCCTTCGGTTCGACGAATCTCGGGTTGCGACCGGCATCCGGGTCTTCCGGATCGGGGACGAGGGCCGGGTTGCGCGCGACGTCGGCGCGATCCTGCTCGACCTCGTAGAACCAGCCGGGGAGGGCGCCCGCGCGGCGACCCTCTTCCTGGATCGTCGACAGCGCGCGCTCGACCTCGACGAGTTCCGCCCGCGCCTCCTCGGCCGCGACGCGATGGACGTGTCGCTTCTTGCCGCGGCGGTAGTTGCGTCGGTTCGCGTCGGCGTAGAGCTCGGTCTCGACCGCGATGGTCTCGCGAAGCGAGTCCGCGCGCTCGAGCAGGGTCCGGTAGCGCGTCTGCCAGTAGTCCTTTGCGGAATCGAGCTCCGGGCTGCGCTGGGCCGCGGCCGCGGGAGCGAGCAGGAGCAGGCCGAGCCCGACGAGCACCGCGCGTCGAAGCACGAGGACGGTCGATCGCGAAAGCATGGTGGAACCTCCCACACGCGCCATCGGCCGACTGTGTGCATCGCCTGAGCATCTTCGGTCGGGACGTCCCGGATCCGCTCCGATTTCCGCCGGTCCGGCTCGCGTCGACGGCCCTGCCGACCGAAGAGACGGGGGGATCCGCTACGTTCCGGCGCCGCGCCCGCCGCGATCCGGCCGGACACTGCCGCAGGGACCGACGCCGTGAACCGCTTCGACCACCGACTCGCCTATGCGCTCTTCGTCGCGTCGGGAGCGACGGGGCTCGTCTACGAGGTCACCTGGTTCCGGAACCTCTCGCTGATCTTCGGTGCCAGCTTCGAGTCCTCAGCGATCGTGCTCGCCGCCTTCATGGGCGGGATGTCCCTGGGCGGCTTCGCTTTCGGGCGGCTCGCGCGTCGATTCGAGCGGCCCCTCCGCGTCTACGCGCTCCTCGAACTCGGGATCGGCGGTCTCGCCCTCGTCCTCCCCTCGCTGATGCGCGCGATCGACACGCTCTACGGGGCGCTCGCGCCGGGAGACGGAAGCGTCGATGCGGGGCTGCTCGCGCTCCGAAGCGTGCTCGCCTTCGCGGCCCTCGTCCTCCCGACCTTCCTGATGGGCGCGACCCTGCCGGTCGTGACGCGTCTCCTCGTCGAAGAGGACGACGAGTTCGGGACGCGCCTCGCCTGGCTCTATGGATCGAATACGGTCGGCGCCGTCCTCGGAACCCTCGCCGCCGGCTTCCGGATGATCCCGGCCCTCGGTGTCTGGCGGACCCAGCTGGCGGCGATCGCCGTGAACGTCGTGATCGGCCTCGTCGCGCTGGGCCTCGATCGGCGCGTGCGACCCGTCGAGGAACGAACGATTGCTGCGACCGCGGGGCCCGACTCGACCAGCCAGGATTCCATTCGCGGGCTCCGCCTGGTCTTCTGGGGGACCGCCCTCTCGGGCTTCGCGTCTCTCGCCCTCGAGGTGCTCTGGACCCGGGCGCTCTCGGTCGCGGTCGGGAGCTCGACCTACAGCTTCTCCGTCATGCTCGCGGCGTTCCTCACGGGCATCGCCCTCGGGAGCCTGATCCACGCGATGTCCCCGACCGCCGGGCGCCCCCTCGTTCCGCGCTTCGGATGGATCCTGGCCGCGGCCGGCGTTGGGGCCCTCGTCGTGTCGAGCGCGATCCCGCAGCTCCCCCGCCTCGCGATCCAGCTCAATCTGGCGCTCTACGACGATCTCGCGCGGATCCGCCCGCTCACGACCTTCCTCCTCGCCTTCGTGATGATGGTCGTGCCCTGTCTGTTCATCGGCATGGCCTTTCCCCTCGCGAACGAGGCCCGGGCGCGGCTCGCGGCCGCGCGGGGCGACGGTTTCGCGCGGCCGGTGGGGGACACCCTTTCGCTGAACACCCTCGGTTCGATCGCAGGGTCCCTCGGCGCGGGGTTCGTGCTGATTCCGCTCGTCGGGCTCGAGCGAGCGATGTTCCTCGCCGCGTCCCTCTACGTTGCGTGGGGGGCGATCGTGTTGGCGGTCGAGGCCGCCGAGCAGCAGGGCCTGACCTCGCCCTCGGTGGTCTTCGCGGTGATCGCGGCCGGCGTCGCGCTCTCGCTCCCCGCGCTCCTGCCCGGGCGGACCGACGAGCTCTTCGGGGCCTTCAGCAACAACCAGCTCGGTCAGTACGTGCGGGCGGACGGCGGGATCGACGTCGAGGCCGAGCTCGGCAAGGGCGTCGTCCGCTACTACCGCGAAGGCCGGAGCGCGACGGTCTCGGTCCACGAGCAGGACGGTTTTCGTTCGATCAGCGTGAACGGCAAGATCGTCGCGAGCGACGACCCCGAAGACCTGCGCACGCAGTACATGCTGGCCCACGTGCCGCTGCTCGTGCACCCCGACCCGAGCTCGGCGCTCGTCATCGGGATGGGGGCGGGGACGACCCTCGGCGGGATCACCGCGCACGACGACCTCGACCGCATCGCCCTCGCTGAGATCGAGGAGGCGATGCTCGGGGCCGAGCCCCATTTCGCCGCCTCGAACGGGTCCCCGCTCTCGGACCCGCGCCTGCGGGTCTTCCTCGAGGACGGCCGGAACTATCTCAAGACGACCGATCATCGCTACGACGTGATCACCGCCGATCCGATCCACCCGTGGACCCGCGGTTCGGGGTACCTCTATACCGAAGAGTACTACCGGCTCGCGGCCGAGCGCCTCGAGGCGGGCGGAATCATGTGTCAGTGGCTCCCGGTCGCGGACCTCGCCCCCGCCGACTTCAAATCCGTCGTGGCGACCTTCGCGAAGGTCTTCTCGTACACGATGCTGTGGCACAGCACGTCGGCGGTGTTGATCGGGAGCGACGCGCCCCTCACGCTCGATCTCGCGGACCTCGAGCGTCGGATGAAGCAGCCCGGGGTCGCGCGCCAGCTCGATCTCCTGGGACTCGACACGCCGCTCGCCTTCGTCGGGGAGCTCCGGCTCGACGATGCGCAGGTCCGGGATTTCGCGGCCGGGGGGCTGGTCAATACCGACGACAACCTGCACCTGGAATTCTCGAGCCCCCTGGCGATCGGCGGCGATCGACAGGTCTGGAGCGTCCTGCGCGCGCTGCACGCCTATCCGCCCGGGGTGAGCCCGCTCCGCGCGGCTGCGCCGGAGACGGTCGAGGCGCTGCACGCGGTCCAGCGGGCCAAGACGCGAACGGTGCTCGCGACGATCGGCATCCGTTCCCCGGACCCGGGCCTGCGTGGCGAGGCGTTCCGAGCGTTGAACGCGCTGGTCGCCGAGCGGCCGGACTATCGACCGGCGGCGATGGCCCTCGCGGCCTATCTCGGCCAACGCGCCGAGCATTTTCTCACCCAGGGCGGACGCGGATCGGCGCAGGGGCTCGTCGACGCGGAGCGGGCCATCGCCCTCGATCCAGCGAGCGGGATCGCCTGGCACGCCCAGGGGCTCGCCGAGCGGCGGCGTGGCCGGAAGGCTTCGGCCCTGGCGGCCTTCGAACGGGCGCGTTCACTCGAGCCCCGACAATGGCGACACCATCTCGAGGTCGCCCGGGTGCTCGACGCGCTGGGCCGTCGCGAGGAGGCGCGGGCGGCGCTGGCCGCAGGACTCGAGGTCCATCCGACGAACGAGGCGATGCGATCGCTCGAAGAATCCTGGGGCGCGAGCTAGGTCGGCCGCCTAACGCGTGGTCGGGACGTCCCGTCGCGTCGCCCACTTCCAGCGTTCGATCGCCGCATCGAAGGTCGGCTTCACGTCCTCGGCGAGGAGCCAGCCGGCTGCGAAGAGCTGGTCGATCGCCGCGGCGACCCGGGTCTCGTAGGCGTCGCGATCGGGATAGAGCGCGCGCAGGGCGGGGCGCGTGTCGCCGGGAGCGCGTTCCGCTTCGGTTCGGGCGAGGGGCAGGAAGGAACCGATGTAGCCGACCATTTCGTCGGCGCCGCCGGGCTTGCCGTGGCGGAGTGCCCAGGGCGTGTAGGTCCCGATGGGCGCCTGGAGCTCGACTGCGCGCAGACCCGTCGCCTCGTTGCCGGTCGCGTCGATCCCCGGGACACGGATCGCGTAGGCCGCGCCGCGCTTCGGCGGCTGCACGTCGATGATCCGCTCCTCGAAGCGCGGACCGAAGTCGAGGCGATCGGCGACGTGGGGCGAGCGCGGGGGCACGAGGCTCGCAACGGGGTAGTCGAGTGATCCGGGGAGGACGAGGGTCCCGCTCTCGATTGTGGGGATCGACGACGCGGGCGGGGCGACGTCGGCCTCGACCCAGGCGAGCAGGTGCGTCAGGAGGGCGCGCTGGAAGGCGCGGGTGTCGATGCTGCTTCCCACGAAGAGCCCCGGTTCGATCTCGCTTCGCGGATCCGGAGGGAAGGGCAGGGAGTAGTGGGGCGCGCTCGCGACGTGGTAGAGGCGTTCGTCGGCGACGGGCGCGACGTCCCGGGTTCCGTCCGGCGTCATGTGGATGAGGGAAGCGGCGCGGCCCCAGTATTCGTAGCCGGTGTTGATCTGGAAGATCTTCGGGAGCGTGCCGCTCGCGATCGCCCGGTCGTAGAGCCCCGCCTCCCGGTCGCCGTCGCGGGTCGGGCGGCCGGTGAAGGGGAAGGCATCGCCGGGATAGAAGAAGTTCGCGTAGGGATTGCCGACGCGTCCCGGGTGACCGAAACGATGGTTGAAGCCGCCGCGGCCGGCGCCGCCGATCTGGATCATCATGCCGTCGAAGACGCGTTCGCTCCCGGTCCCCTCGTCCGCGGCGCCTTCGTTGAAGCCGTCGTAGAGGAAGTGGCGGAGGTAGCGGCCGGACTGGGAGAGCCCGTGCGCGACGAGGGTCGCTGCGCGAAAGGGACAGTCCGGGTCGCCCTTCACGTAGCGGGCGAAGTCCCGGAACGCGGCGAAGCCGAGCCCGAGGAGCCGCGGCCGACTCGACACGTAGACGAGCTCGTAGATCCAGCCGGCTTCGAAGGCGCCGTCGCTCGCCACGATCGATCCGCCTGCTTCGTCGAAGCGCCAGGTCGCGCGCGGGACGACCTCACGCTCGGCGTTCCTTGCGCGCCGTCGCGTGAGCCGATTCTCGGGCGCGTCGGGCTCGCTCGCGACGTTGGGGAGGTGGCCGAGGGCTGCGAGGGGGAGCGTCGTGGCGTCCTCGTCGACGACCCAGTCCGAGCGCGCGAGCCCACGAATCGGCTGGCCCGCGGCGTCGGCGAGTGCGCTCGGAACGTCGAGGGTCATCGCGTCCGGGAAGCGCGGCGCATCCGCCTGCCAGCCGATCCAGACGACGGTCAGGCCTCGCCGCATCAGGAAACCGTCGCCCCAGTCGAGCGGAGACGACGGGTCCAGGGTCGCCGAGGCGCCGAAGCTCCTCTCCACCCGGTTCATGAGCGCCAGGGCGAGTCGGCGGCCGCGGTTCGGGACGTCGAAGAGCGCGGTCCCGCTCCGCTGCTTCGGGTCGATGGCCTGGAGGACGGTGAAGTCACCGCTCGCCCGGACTTCGGCTTGCTCCGGCGAACGCGCGGCGGCGGCGAGGTCCGCCACGCGCGCGTTCCCGGGCGCGTCCGGGGCGAAGGCGTAGTGGACCCGACCTTCGATCAGCTCGTAGGGGATCGGCTTCCCGAGGTCGTCGCGAAAAGCGTCGGGCTCGAGGATCGGGACGCGACGCGTGATCTCGAGCTCGACGACGCGGGCGGCGCCCGGGGCGGCGGCGAGGAGGCCGGCCAGGGAGAGGAGGGCGACGAGGATTGCGACGGGGCGGAGAGCGACTGCGTGGGTACGGGCGATCATCGGACCTCCAGATTCAGGATTCTTCGGCCGGCCAATACGTCCTCGACGACGCGTCCCTGCGCGAGAGCGACCTGGCCTGCGACGATCACGGCTTCGATCCCGTCCGAAGGCTGGAAGGGATCTCCGTAGGTCGCCCGGTCGATCACGGTCTCCGGGTCGAAGACCGTCAAGTCGGCGTCGGCCCCGACCGCGACGCGACCCTTCCGCTCGAAGGCTGGGAAGAAGGTCGCGAGTCGCTGGGCGGGAAGGGACGTCATCTTCGACAGCGCGGTCACGAGATCGAGGTCCCCGTATTCCCGGACGTGGCGCCCGAGGATCCGGGTGAACGCCCCGTTGTGCGGGGCGACCATCGTCTCCTCGTCGACCATGGGGAGCAGGTCGCTCACCACGAGGACGCCCGGCTCGACGAGGGCGCGTCGCGTCCACTCGGGCTTCAGGTAGTGGTGGACCACCTGGCCGCCGGGATGCTTCTCGCGGTACTCGTTCCAGGTCGCTTCGTCGAAGCGCATGCCCGTCGCCGCCCACTCGACGTCGGCGTAGTCGATCGCGAAGATCTCCCGCCAGTTCCGCGAGAAGACCGCCGACGAGATCAGGGCCGATCCCGCGTCGTAGGGCAGGAGCTCGGTCGTGACGTCGACGCCTTCGGAGCGTGCCTCGCGGATCTCGCGCAGGAAGAGGTCGATGTTGCGCATCGCGTTGTGGGAGATGTGGCAGACGTGGATCGCGGCGCCGGTCTCCCGGGCGAGTCGCAGCGCTTCGCGCAGGCCCGCCGGGTCGCCGTTGATGCCGCGGCGCACGTGGATGTAGAGCAGGCTGTTCGCAGCGGCGGTGACCTCGAAGACCATGCGGAGCTCGTCCTCGTCGGTGCCCTCGCTCAGATAGTCGAGGGGGACGCCGACGCCGAGCCCGCCCGCGGCGAGATCGTCCTCGAGCATCTCCCGCATCCGGGCTCGCTCGTCCGCGGTCGCGACGCTGGTGAAGGCTTCGGTCGGTCGGCCGCCGAAGAGGCCGCGGAGCATCGTCCAGACGCCGCGCAGGCTGACCGGCGTCGGCGTGCTCGACAGCAGGGTCTGGAAGCGGAGTCCCGCGATCGTCTCGACCCGGGTCGAGGCCCAGCCGACGGAGCTGCCGAAGTGGATCCGCGCTTCGTCCTCGAGCTCCACGGCGAAATCGGCGACGGGGTAGCTACCCGCCTCGAGCTCGAGGGCCGTCGTGACCCCGTCCTGGAGCTGGTAGCGCTGGCCGAGGGGCGTGGGGGAGTGGGTGTGGAGGTCGATGAAGCCGGGCGAAACGACGAGACCTGCGGCGTCGATCGTGCGGGCACCGTCGAGGGGGGATTCGCTCACGGCGGTGATCCGGTCGCCGGTGATCCCGACGTCTCGGACCGCGTCCAGACCGCTCGCGGGATCGATCACGCGTCCGCCGCGCACGACGAGGTCGTAGGCGGGCTCGGCGGCGGCGGACCCCGCGGAGAGGAGCCCCGCCAAGGCCCAGAGGAACGGGAGGACGAGCGCGGCCTTTCGGCATTGCATGAACACGTCGACCGCCCTCCCTCGCTCGTCGCTCCCCGACGGACGGTCGAGCATAGCGACGCGAACCGACTCCGGACGGCGACCGGAAGGCCGCCGGCAGTCGGCGCGAGGGCCGGGTGCAGAGACTGGTTTCCGGGGTCCCGTCCCGATCCGGACGGCGACTTCCTCTTCGGAGATCGGTTTCGACCCTCCGGTCCCGCACGCTCGGTAGAGGGGGCGACGGAGTGTCGGAGAGACCCTTGTTCGGCTGCGGGGCACCTGGCGCAGTCCAGGGTCTTCCTTCCAGGCCCCTGGCGGCGCTCCGCGTTGATGTACCCTCGTCTTCCCCGTGAGCGAAACCACGCTCCGACCCGCACCCAGCAGGAGAAGACGACATGGAATTCCGCAACCTCGGCGACTCGGGCCTCAAGGTCTCGGTCGCGGGCATCGGCTGCAACAACTTCGGTTGGACGATCGACTACGAGCAGAGCGAGAAGGTGATCCGCGCGGCGCTCGATAGCGGGATCAACTTCTTCGACACCGCCGACTGCTACGGCGCAGGTGGCTCGGAGACGAATCTCGGTCGCGCGCTCGGGGCCGAGCGGCAGAACGTGGTGATCGCGTCGAAGTTCGGGGTGCCGATGGGCGAAGGGCCGCTGATGGGCGGGGCGTCGCGGCGCTACGTGATGCAGGCGTGCGAAGCGAGTCTGAAGCGCCTCGGTACGGACTACATCGATGTCTACATCATGCACATCCCGGATCCGGACACGCCGATCGCGGAGACCCTGGATGCGCTGAACATCCTCATCGACCAGGGCAAGGTTCGTTATGCGGGCTGCTCGAACCTCGCCGGCTGGCAGATCTCGAACGCCGCCTGGGAGGCCGACACTGCGGGTCTCAAGGGCTTCGTCACGGCCCAGAACGAATGGAGCCTGCTGAACCGTGACGTCGAGGCCGAGGTCGTGCCCGCCGCGGAGCATCACGGCCTCGGAATCATGCCCTACTTCCCGCTGGCCTCCGGCGCGCTGACGGGCAAGTACAAGCGCGGGCAGGACTTCGACAAGGACAGCCGCTACGGGGGCGGCGAAGGCCGCGAGATGTTCAGCCAGATGTACGGTCACTTCGTGTCCGACGACAATCTCGCCAAGGTCGAGCGCCTCGAGGAGGTCGCCTCCGCCGCCGGCATCTCGCTGATCGAGCTCGCGCTCTCCTGGCTCGCCAGTCAGTCGTCGGTGTCCTCGGTGATCGCCGGCGCGACGAAGCCGGAGCAGGTCGAGAGCAACGCGAAGCTCACACACGGGGGGCTCGCCCGGGACGTGCTCGACGCAGTCGACAAGGCGCTGTCGTAGCCACCACTCCTCCGCGGGCCGAGGAGGCGAGCATGGGAGATCTCGAGGGGCGGCTCCGCAACGCATGGCAGGGCCGAGTCTCCGGCTGCATGTTGGGCAAGGCGGTCGAGGCCTTCTCGATGACTCAGGGGCACGCAAAGCTGACGGCGTATCTCGAGAGCGTCGGGGCGCTCCCGGTCCGGGACTACATTCCGCTCGCGGCGGAGCCGCCGCCGCTCTTGCTGGCTTCCTGCTGTCGCGATCGCTTCGAGGCGAGCGAGCCGGACGACGACATCAACTACTCGGTCCTGGCGCTCGGGATGCTCGAGGCCCACGGTGCTTCGCTCTCGACGATCGACGTCGCACGGACCTGGCTGATGAAGCTCCCGGTGGGCATGACCTTCACCGCGGAGCGCGCCGCCTACAAGACGCTCCTCGAGAAGGGGCACGAATGGTTCTCGATGGGGGCCGAGCCGGGCTTCGACCTGGCCGAGTGTGCCGACAACGAGTTCAACGAGTGGATCGGAGCGCAGATCCGCGCCGACGTCTACGGCTGGGCCACGCCCGGGAATCCCGCGCTGGCCGCGCGTCTCGCGCGGGCGGACGCGGCGCTCTCGCACGTGGGCGACGGCATCGATGGCGCGGTGATCGTGGCCGCGTGGGGGGCGGCGATTCCGGGCTGCTCCGAGCTCTCCTCCGCGCTCGACGTGGCGCTCGCGGAGGTTCCGGCGGAATCGGGCGCCGCCGCCGCCGCCCTGCTCGGGCGAAGACTCGCCCTGGCCGGCGAGGGGCCGGAGGCGATCCACCAGGCCTACGAAGACCTCTCGCCCGTCCACACGAACAACAATCTGGCGCTCGTGGTCTGGGCGCTGCTCTCGCATCCGGACGATTTCGGGGCCGCGATCGGGGACGTCGTCGCCGCCGGCTGGGACACCGACTGCAACGGGGCGACGGTCGGGGCGCTCTGGGCGCTGCAGGAGAAGCGGATTCCCGAAGCCTGGACGGCGCCCTGGCAGGGGCGGGTCCGCGTCTCGTTGGCCGGAGAGGGCGAGCACGCCCTCGACGAGCTCGTCGCGCGGACCGCGGCGGTCGCGGCCCGCCTCGCTTCCTAGCGAGGCCGGACGCTCGGGTCCAAGCCCGAGGCCTTCTGGGGCAGATCCCGGAAATCGCGTCGTTTCCCTCGCCGGCACGCCGAAATCGCATAGGCAGCTCACCGGCAGATCCGATGAGAGCCCCACGCCGACCCGCTCCGGTCGCGCGAAGGGGAGACGTCGTCCATGGAGAAGACCCTCGGCCTGATCCAGGCACATGCACGCGGATGGGACGGAGCGCTCGATCACTCGTTGATCGAGGTCGAAGGCATGCCCGCCGTCCAGCGAACGATCGAGCGCCTGCTCGAGACCGAGGGACTCGTGGCGAGCCAGTGTTGCCTGGCGGTTCCGGACGAGGGCGTGAACGATGCGTTCCTTCCCGTCGCCGAAGCGACGGGCGTCACGCTCTTCCGCGGCTCGACGAACGACGTCGCCCTCCGGCTGCTCCAGGCGGCGGATCACTTCGGCGCTTCGCGCATCCTCCATGTGATGGGGCAGCACATGTTCCTGATTCCCGAGCTGCTCGAGCGACTCGTCGCGATCCAGGACGAGGGCTCGTTCGATCTCGTGCAGGCCCCGATCAACTTCGAGACCCACTTCACCGGGATCGCGGTCCGGGTCGATGCGCTCCGCCGAGCGCGGGAGGAGATCCTGGCGCGGCCCGAGGACGAGCGATTGCGTCTGCTCGTGCGGCCTCTCTCGTACGTCTTCGACCGGACCGACCGGTTCCGCTCCTTCGTCCTCGCCCCGGAAGCGCTCCCCCGCTACTCCGACGACGAGCTGCGCCGGTTTCGCGGGCTCGCCGAGGCGATGTTCGTCGGCACTGAACGCTCCGTGAGCGACACCGCCCGGGCGTACCAGCCCGGCAACTACTGTGCGCAGCGCTACGTGCACGTGGAGAAGGCGCTCCTGCCCACGGACGTCGTGCTCGATGCGGCGTGCGGCGACGGTTCCGGGTCGGAACGATTGGCACGGACGGTTCGACGGGTCGTCGGTGTCGACCTCGACGAAGACGTGATCGCGACCAACCGGCGTGAGCGCACGTCGGACCGAGACAATCTCACCTTCGAGCGGGCCGACGTCTGTCGTCTCCCGTTTCCCGACGACGCCTTCACGGCGATCGTGAGTCTCGAGACGATCGAGCACGTGGAAGACGCGGAGGCCTACTGCCGCGAGCTGAGGCGGGTCCTCGCCCCGGGTGGGCGGCTCTTCTGCTCTACGCCGCAGAATCTCTTCGGCGCGATTCCGATCAACCCCTGGCACCTGCGCGAGTACAGTGTGGCGGAGTTCCGGGCGATCCTGGAACGCCACTTCGATCGCGTGGAGATCCGCGGCGCGGTCAACGGCCTGCTGACCGAAGGCGAGGTCGGGAACAACATGATCGCGACGGCCGTTCGACCGGCGCCGGCGAGGCGGGCGCGCCCTGCGGCGGGCGTGGTTCCTCCGATCGGATGAAGCGGACCCGACGCCCGGTTTCCTACGGCGCGAGCAGTCGCAAGACGAGTTCGTCCGCCTCCTCCTGCATGCGAATGATCTCTTCCGCGTCGAGGCTGGACGAGCTCGCGGCAACCCCCGCGTCGTTCCGGTCGTCTTTGCGGTCGTCTTTGCGGTCGAACGGGAAGGTTCGCCAGACGACGGCCGCGGCGTAGCCGACGTAGAGCGCCTGCATGTAGGTCGAGAGCGCGATGGGCTTGATCTCGCCGCGCGAGATGGCTTCTTCGAAGGTGGTGCGCGTCCGCGCCGAGATCTCGACGTTCGAGGGCGCGAGCTCCGACCAGTCGGACGTACCGCGGCGGGCGGTCTCCCACAGGATCATCCGGGCGTGGGCCGGGTGCTCGGCCAGGAAGCCGACGTACTCCCGCGCGTTCCGGCGCAGGGCGTCGAGGGTCGTCTCGCCCGGCTCGCGGCGGATCCGCTCCGCCATCCGCTGCCCGCCCCGCGCGGCCACCTGGGCGATCAGGTCGTCGCGATCCCGGACGTGGTTGTAGATCGCCGGCGGCGTGATGCCGAGGGCTTCTGTCACCTGCTGAAGCTGGAATCGGTCGGGACCCAGCTCCGCGATGAGCGCTTCCGTGACGTCCAGGATCTTCTCGAGCGTGACCTTCCCGCGTCGCGTCTTGCGGGGCGATTCACTTCCGTCTGTCATCGAACCCGATTCCGCTCCGTCGAGGGGGCGAGCCGCGTGACCTCGGTCTTCGCCCGGGCTCAGTGCCCGTCCCGTGATCGTTATAACCCAACGTCGGGTACGGGCCTATCGATCCGCTGGATCGGTCGCATCCGCGTTCGCTTTTTCCGAAGCGTCGCGCAGCTCGGGATAGAACTGTCGTGCCCAGCGCCTCAGGACCGGAAGCGGACCGTCGTCCTCGATGAGCGGCGGTCGCTCACGGTAGACCTTGTTCTCCCAGATCGGTACGTCCGGCTCGATCTGCGAGAAGGTCATCTCGACGGTCTGCCGCTGCGCATCGCTCAGCTCTCCGTGGCCCTCGGTGTCTTCGAGGAGCAGGTGGATCGCCATCTCACAGAACTCGTCGTCGATCGGCGTCGTCGCGGTCAGGAAGAAGATGCTCGGAGACTGGGGGACGCGTAGCCAGACGAGCCCGAGCCCCCACGCCTCCTGGAGCGCGAAGACGTAGTCGTCGTCGCCCGTGCCCATCGACGCGCCGGGGACCGAGCTCCGCTGGTAGTAGACCGGGCCTTCGGTGCGCGCCTCGGCGCGAGGCAGCACCGGAAGGCCGTGCACCGTCTCGAAATGGGCGGTGTCCGGGACGTTCTCGGCGAGCTCCTGCACGTGCATGCGGATCTTCCAGCGCTTCGACGCGTAGCCGAGCCAGCCGGGATCCTCGTACTCGGGGATGTCGCGCATGAACCAGTCGGGCTCGGTGCCCTCGTCGCTGTGCCAGACGAGGACGAGGCCCGCACGTTCGTCGACGATCTTCGTACGGACGGAGACGTCCGGCAGCTGGCCTCGCGAGAGATAGGGAATGCCGGAGCAGCGCCCCTCGCCGTCGAAGCGCCAGGCATGAAACGGGCAGACGAGCTCCTCGCCCTCGACGGTGCCGCCATGGCCGAAATGCGCGCCGAGGTGCGGGCAGTGCGCCTCCGTCACACGGGCTTCGCCGGACGCGGTCCGGTAGAGCACGAGGTCTTCGCCGAAGTAGCGGAGCGGCCGGACCCGTCCCGGGGCGATTTCGGCGGATGTCGCGACTGCGTACCAGCCGTCGGGGGTCGACGAGAAGGGATAGCGGGATCGGGAAGGAGCATCGTGGATCGGTTCGGCCATGAGGGTCCTCGTCTCGGGCGCCGGCGGCGCCGATCGCAGGCGTTTAGACTAACCGAATCCGAGGCCCGGTCGCTGCGACGGCAACCGCGTCCCGGGAATCGAGGAGGTCGACGACGATGGGCATGCACGAGGGGCGCGTGGCGCTCGTGACGGGCGCGGGGAGCGGAATCGGACGCGCGAGCGCACGGATCTTCGCGCGAGAAGGCGCGCGGGTCGCCGTCGTCGATCTGAACGAAGCCGGTGCGAAGGAGACGGTCGGGCTGATCGAGGCCGAGGGCGGGGAGGCGCTCGCGCTCGCGGTCGACGTCTCCGACGAGGCGCAGGTCGAGGCGATGGTCGCGACGACCGTCGAGCGCTTCGGTCGGCTCGACGCGGCGATGAACAACGCGGGGATCACGAGCCCGAGTTACGTCTTCCACGAGATGCCCCTCGAAGAATGGCATCGCATGCTCGCGGTGAACCTGACGGCCGTCTTCCTCTGCATGAAGCACGAGCTCAAGCAGATGGTGACCCAGGACGTGGTCGGGGCGGGGCGGGGCGCGATCTGCAACACCTCGTCCGGCGCAGCCGTCGTGCCCGCGCCCGGGCAGCCCCACTACACGGCGGCGAAGCACGGCGTCGTCGGGATCATGAAGAACGTGGCGCAGGAGTACGCTTCCCAGCAGATCCGCTGCAACTCGGTCCTGCCGGGGATCACCGATACGGCGATGCTCCAGGCCTCCTTCGAAGCGAACGGGCCGGAGCATCGCAAGCGCCTCGAGGCGACCGTCCCGGGCGGGGTCCTCGTGAGGCCGGAAGAGATCGGGGAGACCGCCGTCTGGCTCTGCTCCGATCGCGCGAGTCGTGTCAACGGTCAGGGCGTGATCGTCGACGGCGGCGGCGTCCTGCGTTAGGTGAGGGACCCAAGCGGGACGGACCAGCGCGGTCGGGCGAAGCGGGGCGGCGTCAGCGCTCGCTCGCCGCGTCGTCCTCGCTGGACGCCTCGGCGGCCTCGCCCTCGGCGGTGGCGGCGACCGGACCGCCTGCCGGATCCGCTTCGAGGCCGGCATCGCCGAAGGCGGCGCGGACGTCGGTCGACGTGATCAGTTGCTCATAGGCGTCGTCGAGGGCCTTGCCCAGGACGGCGCCGAAGTCCCGGCTACCGCGCCGGCTGCGCACCAGCGTCCCGCCCAGGAAGATGGGGAGCGCAGAGTCGACGACGCGGTGCTCCGCCTTGACCGACGTCGACCAGATCGGCGAGCCGTCGTCGGCGAAGAGGGCGAAGGACATCGTGAGCGCGGTGTCCACCGGCTCGGGGTCGATCACGCCGACGATCCCGTCCCAGTCGCGGTTGGCGGAGACGATGATGGCCTCGATCCAGGGGAGGCCGTTCGTCGAGCCGCATCCGTCGCCGTACACCGCAACGGCTTCCCGAAAGGCGGTCTTCGCCATCCGCTCGAAGTTGAGTGCGGCACGCTTGCCGAGCTCGATCCGATAGGGGTGGTCCGGGACGTTCCACTGTCGCTTGTAGAGCTTCGACGGAACGCAGATCTCGACGCTCCCGTCGATCGGCGGCGCCGGGTTCACGAAGGTCATCGTCGGGAGCTCGACGCTCAGGATCTCCCGCGTGCAGCCCATCGTCGCCAGCAACGCGAGGCAGGCGAGCAGCCGGGGCAGGGCGGTCGTCAGGAGGGGGGGCCAGGCGCGCATCGTCGGATCCTCTCGGGCGCCCGTGTCGTCAGGGTTTCGGGGCGCTGGGGACGGAGAGTACAGCGGACCGCGCCCCCTGTCGGACTTCGTTCGATTCCCGGCGCTCGTCGAAGGGCCGCCTCGGGTCGCCGCGTCGAGCGAGGCCGCGGCCCGACGCGGCGTCCGTCAGTCGTTCCGCCGGTCGCCGAAGCTCGAGGTCGCTGCCAGGTCCCGCTCGATGGTGTGGCCGGCGAGGCCGAAGAGGACCGCACCCACGCTGCAGGAGAGCAGTACGTAGAGGAGCGACCAACGGACGGCGAGGTCGCCGTAGCTCGGCTCGAGGAGGTCGTTCAGGATGCCGACGGCCCAGGGGCCGAGTCCCGTCCCGAGGAACGTGATGAAGATGATGATGAACGCGGAGGCGACGGCCCGCATGTGAGGCGGTGCCAGGTTCTGGGCGATGCCGTAGGCGACGGGGGCCCAGCCGGCGCTCGAGAGCGCCGCGGGGACGGCCCACCACATGGCGTCGCGTCCGTCCGGCCAGAGGAGCATCGCGCCCTGCCACGGGATCATCAGGAAGACCGAGATCGCTCCGATCCAGGCGTACCACCTGAGACTGCGATGGCCGAGTCGGTCGGCGACCAGCCCCGTCAGCCAGGAGCCGACCAGGGCAGGCACGTACTGGATCGGGCCGAGCCGGGGGCCGATCTCCGATTGCGCCATGTCGTGGACGCGCTCGAAGAAGGTGGGCAACCACATGCCGAACCCGGTCCCCGCGAAGGACGCGATCCCCGCGCCGAGGCCGACGAGCCAGAACGTGGGCTTGGACGCGAGGAAGCGCGCGACCTCGGCGACCGTCGCCGTCTCGCCCTCGTCTCCTTCGTTCTTCGGGGCGCGCGCGGCGGGCGGCTCGAACTGACCGCGGGCGGGCTCCCGGACCGTCAGCCGAACGACGAGGGCGATCAGCAGTCCGGGCGCGCCGACGACGACGAACGTTATGCGCCAGCCGATCGCGTCGACGAGCAGCCCCCCGACGACCAGCCCGAGCATGCTTCCCCAGTACACGCCTCCCTGGAAGATCGAGAGTGCCGTCGCGCGCCTGTCGGCGGGAAAGTAGTCGGAGAGCAGCGCCTGAGCGGGGGCGGCCCCCGCGGCCTCGCCCACGCCCACGAGGATCCGCGCGAGGAAGAGCTGGACCGCGTTCGTGACGAAGCCCGAGAGCGCCGTGAACGCGCTCCACATCGTCATGCCGATCGCGATGATGTCTCGGCGGGAGCCCTTGTCCGCCCAGCGGGCGATCGGGAGTCCCATGCCCGTGTAGAAGAATGCGAAGGTCGGTCCGAGCATCAGCCCGACCATCGAGTCCGAGATCTCGAGGTCCTGCTTGATGTCCTGGATCATGACTGCGAGGACGTAGCGATCCAGGTAGTTGCACGTGTACATGATCACCATGATGGCGAGCACGTAGTTGGCGTAGCGCGGATTCGGGCGATCGCTGGGGGCGGCGGGCGGAGCGCTCAATTCAGGCTGGCTCGCCGATCCGGTCGATGCACTCGAGAACGAGGTCGAAGCGCGCCTTGAAGACCTCCCGCATGTCGTCGTGGGTGAAGATGTAGGGCAGGCCGCGGCGGATGCCGGAGAGGACGATCGGACCGATCTCGTCCGGAGCCATCCCGCCGCGGATGAAGGGCGAGAGCGCTTCGGAGACGCCGCCGGTCTGGTCACCGGCATTCCGGAGGCGGTCGGACGCCGTCAGGTTGGTGTCGATCGGGCCGGGGCAGAGGGTGGAGACGCCGATCCCGTCGGGCTCGAGGTCCATGCGCATGGCGTCGCCGTAGGCGACCACACCGAACTTGCTGACCGCGTAGGCGAGGCCCGCGTTGTGAGAGGTGAAGCCGCCGATGGATGCGGTGTTCACGACGTAGCCGCCCCGTCCCTGCTCGCGCAGCACGGCGGCGGCCTTCTGCCCGACGTGGAAGACGCCGTCCACGTTCACGTCCAGCACGAACTTCCAGTCGTCGAAGGTGCAGTCGCGCATCGCGCCGCCGAGATAGACCCCGGCGTTGTTGAAGACGAGATCGATCCCGCCGAACTCGGCCTTCGCGGCGTCGAAGAGTGCGTCCACCGAGGCGGGATCTCGCACGTCGGTCGCGACGGCAAGCGTTCGGGCACCGCGTTCCTCGAGATTCGCGGCGGCGGATCGGGCGTTGTCCGGATCGATGTCGGCGATCACGAGGTGGGTCCCCTCGCCGGTGAGCGCGCGAGCGATCCCGAGGCCGATTCCAGAAGCACCGCCGGTGATGATCGCGACCTTGTCCTTGAAATCCTGCATGGGGCCTCCGGAGCAGCCTGCGCGAGGCAGACGATGGTTGCGTCCGACGATACACGGTCGACGGGCGGGCGCCGGCGGCCGTTTTTCACCGCTGCGTGCGGCTGGTAGGCTCGGGGCTCCCGACCTGGAGGACCGAGTGAACGTGATGCCCGAGCCGACGTCCGGTGCCCCGAGACGCGTGGTCGCCTGTCTGATCTTGCTCGCGATCGGAACCGGTTGCGCTTCGGTCTCGCCCTGGAACCAGGGCTTCGTCGAGGTCGTGACCCCGAACTTCCGGGTGACGTCGAGCTTCGGTGAGGCCGCGGCGCGGTCGTTGGCCCTCGAGCTCGAGACCTTGCATGCCGGCACCCTCTACGCCCTCGGTCTGCCCCCGGACGGCCGGCTCCCGAATCGCACGCGCGTGGTCGCCTTCGACGATCGTGGCTTCGGGCGCCCCTTCGCGATCCGTGGCGAGCCGGCCTCGTGGATCCCCTCGGTCGACGCGCCCATCCTCATGATCCGGGCGCCGGGGAGCTTCGCCGAGCGGGTCACCGCCGACCTGCGCAATCGCTACGCCCGTCGCGTGCTCCGCGCGCTCTCCCGCGAACGCCCGCCGCTCTGGTATGCCGAGGGGCGTGGCTATCTGGCCAGCACGATCCGCGTCTCGGGCACCATCGCCGAGATCGGCCGACTCCATCCCGAGCATGCGCGCGCGATCATCGAGTGGAAGCGCAGCGATCTCGCGGACGTCTTCGACGTCACGCGCCTCGATGATCGATCGCGCGCGTCGCGCAGCGAGTTCGAGGCGGCGAGCTGGGCCCTCGTCCACACGATCCTCTTCGACGCGCCCCAGAAGCAGGCGGGGCGGCGGGCGCTCGAGCGGGTGCGCGTCGGCTTCGAGAGCGGCCGGACCGGACCTCTGGCCGACGCGATCGAGAAGCTGGGAACGCGGCGTGCGCTCGCGGAGCGTGTCTGGACCCATCTCGGCTCCGGGAAGCATCGGGTCGATCGCGTCCAGATCGCGGGTCCCGAGTCCGGCGAGATCGCTTCGAGAACGCTCTCGCCCCGGGAGGCCCACGTCGCCCTGGCGGAGCTGGCCCTCGACCTCGATCGACCCGCGCTCGCGCTCGAATACTTCGATCGCGCGCGCGAGGAAGCGCTGGGCGACGGCTCCGCGTCCCACCCCGACATCGAGCTGGGCCGCGCGCTGGCGCTGCTCCGACTCGGGCGGGCCGCGGAGGGTCGGGAGGCGCACGTCCAGCCTCGCCCGGACGCGTCCGTCGCGGCGCGGGCCGCCGAAGTCGAGCTCGAGCTGGCGCGCTCGAGCGGGGACGCTGGCGAACGGCAAGGGCACTTCGATCTCGCCCTGGCGCATCTCCGTGCGGCGAGCAGCGGGGAAGGAGAGGGCGTCGCGCGCGTGTGGCTCGCGCTGGCTCGCCTCATCGACGGCGAGATCCCGACCGGTCAGGGCGACACCCTGACGGCGGCGCGCTGTCTCGAGCTCGCCCGCGCGGAGGGGACCGGCGCGCTCGAGATCGATCTGGTCGACGCCGAGCTCCGGGCAGCGGACGGGCGCATGCGCGCCGCCGCCTTCGCGGCCCGCGAGGTCGTCTCGCGAAGCCACGATCCGATGCTCCGGAAGCGTGCGCGTCGCTATCTCGAGTCGGCGGACTGAACGCCGTCGGCGCCCGGGGTGTACCAGATCGGCGACGACCACGCCCGCTCCTGAGCCGTCCGCGGGATCTCCGGGTCGTCGCACGCCGCCGGCCGATCCGCCCCCGAGAGGTTCAGGCACGTGCGCGCGTACGCTCGACAGCTCGGGTTCTCGACGACCCGCGCGTAGTAGGCGGCCCGCTCGGTGGGGTCGAAGTCGGGATCGGTCCAGCGCGCGCAGAGCGCGGCGGCGCCCGCCCCGATCGGCTCGCAGGTTCGTGGGTCGACGGTCGCCCCGTTCGCATCGCCGGCGACGTCGATCACCCGTTGCACGGCGCGCCCGTCGGCGTCCGACGTGACCTTGATGACCTGCAGGCGCTGGAGGAGACCGCCCGGGTGTCCCTCGACGCCCGGGTCGGCGAGGGCGCTCGCGACGAAGTCCGGACCGCTTCGCGGAGCACGGGCCGGGAGGTCCGCGCCCATCGGAACGCCCGTCGCGTAGGCCCGCTTCGCCAGCTCCGGCTGGCTGCAGAGATCGCTCGGCAGGTCCCAGCCGCCGAAGAAACGGAGCTCGATCCGAGGGCCGCTCGTCGCGAAGGTCTCGCGCCGCTCGAGCGCGTCGAAGAGCGAGGAGCGGGTGTTCTCCTCGGCCCAGACGCCGGCGAGGCCGCCCGGGTTGTCGTTGCCGAAGCTGTTGGTTCGCTGGGGACGTGCAACACCGTCGCGGACCCAATCGTCGGCGTCCCCCGGGAGGCCCTCGTGGATGTCGGTCGACCCGATGAAGCCGACCTGGAAGGGGTTGGATCCGACCCGCTCGGCCTCGTGGAGGCCGCGGGCCACGGCGTAGCGCGCGAAGTCGCGACGCGTGAAGCAGCCACGGCCGAGGAGCGCGCCACCTCCGACGCCGTCGCCGCAGTCCGGGACGTCGCCTTCCCTCGGTCGTCGGTATTTCTCGAAGCCACACAGCTCGTCGGTCGCCCCGAGCACGCCGGCGAGTCCGTTCCGGCACTCCGAGTCGCCCTTGATCTGGAACATCTCGACGAGGGGCTCCATCCTTCGTCGCAGCAGCGTGTAGGCGCGCTGCTCCGCCGGCGTCCTGGTCCCCCCGTAGTCGAGGGAGAAGACGCGCCCGTTCGAGAGATTCGGGTTGTGCGGGATCGTGACGGCATCGCAGCCCGTGCCCGCGTCGACGCAGCTCTCCGCGAGCGACTGCCAGAGGCCGACGGCCTCCGGGGTGGTCCGCGAGGAGACGGGGAGGGCGGGGACGGTTTCGTTCCGGAAGATCACGTTGCGGTGGACCTTCGACATCTCCGGATTCGACGAGTACTCGTAAGCGACGAAGGTGCTGAACGCACAGGGCCGATCATGGCGCGCCGCTGCGTCCTGGATCTCCTGCCAGGCGGTGCGCATGCCTTCCATGCAGCGGGCGCCGCTCTCGACGCCGCCCGGGCCGCAAACGACCTCGCTGTCGAGGTCGTTCAGCAGGGCGACGATCTTCGCGACGCCGTCGGCGAGGTCGCCGACCGGGGCCCAGGGCGCACGGAAGCGGCGACAGATCTCGCTGTCGTAGGCGCCGCTGCCCGGCGTCGTGCAGACCCAGGGACCGCCGAGCATCTCGGCGTGATCGGTCACGGCAGCGAAGTCGAGCGGGCGCGGGATCGTGGCCTCGGCGGCGACGACGCCCGACTGCGTGATCACGCGCATGCCCGCGGGCCCGCGACCGCTCGCGAAGCGGTAGGCATCGTCCGGCCGCGTACGCGTCTGGAACACGTAGGCGTCGGAGGAGAGCGACGTGTGGACATGGAGGTCGCCGAAGAAGGCGCGTCGCTCGGGCGAATGATCGGCGCAGCGATCTCCCGCCGCGCTGCTCGGGGCCGCCGCCGCGACCGCGAGCAGCCCACAGGCGAGCGCCGAGCGGGCGCGCTTCGAACGGGGCGACGGGATCACGACGCGCGGGTCACGTCGATCAGGATGCCCGAGAGGTGTGACATGCCCGAGAGGGCTTCGACGTGCTCGAGCCCGTCGCCGGCGAGAAGGTTCGAGTTGACGCCCGGATGCTTCGCCGCGTGCGAGAGACCGTCGGCCTTCGCGTGTCCCCAACACTGCGGGATCGCGACCGTCCGCGGCATCATCTCGTCGCTCACCCGAACCGGGATTCGGATCCTGCCGTGATCCGATCGCACGTCGACGTCGTCGCCGTTCGAGACGCCGATCCGGGACGCATCCTCGGGATTCAGGTAGGCGTAGTTCGTGCTTTCGCGGACGAGGGCTTCGCTGTTGGAGGACGCCGTGTTCATTCGCTTGATCTGGCGCAGGCCGATCAGCTTGAGGCGGTCGCGGTTCGCGAGCTCCTCGGCGTAGAAGCGCTCGGTGTTCTCTTCGAAGGCCTCGACGACGGGCGTCGGCGCCAGGGCGACCTTCTTGTCCCGGGTCAGGACGCGGTCCGTTCCGAGGAAATTGTCGCCCTCGTTCTCCGGGAGGAGGAGGCCGTGCGGGTGATCCCTTCGCATCGCGGCGATCCCGGGCATCCCGGCCCCCTTGAGCATCCCGTCCATCAGGCGTTCGATGCCGGGAAGGATACGACGCAGCGGCGAGTAGAGGGCCTTCGCATAGGTCTTCGCGAGGGTGGAGAGGAGCTTCTTCCCGAAGAGGTCGACGCCGAGCTCGTCGGCCAGTCGCACGTAGATCCACCACTCCGGACGGACGTCCGGCGGCGCCTCGAGGACGGGATCGGCGTAGATGATGTAGGGCGTGGGACAGGTGCCGGCGAAGCTCTGGAGCGCATAGGGCATCTCGGGACGCTCCATCCACGTCTGCGCGGGAAGCACGTAGTCCGCCATCGAACCGACCTCGTTCCGGAAGAGATCGATCGTGACCAGGAGATCGAGGGAAGCGAAGGCTTCGTCGAGTCGGCCGTTCGGGTTGCTGCAGGCGAGGAGTGGATTGCTCGCTTCGACGATCATGGCGGTCACCCGCCCGGGCGCGTCGTTCAGGATGTCGTCCGCGAGCATGCCCGAGGGCTGGATCCCGGAGACCGTGGGCAGTCCGTCTTCGCGGTCGAAGGTCAGGCCGAGCTCGCCCATCGCTTCGCCCATGTCGATCAATCCGCTGCCGAGGAGGGTGCCGCCGCGGCGGTCGAGATTTCCGCTGATGGCGTTGATCGCCTCGAGGAGCCAGAAGCAGGGCGAGCCGCTGCGCCCCTGGTTCACGCCCGTGGCCATGTAGAGGGCGGCACCGCCCTGACCGTCCTCGCTTCGCCGGCTCGCCTCGGCGTGGGCGCGGACGAGATCCCGGAGCGTCTCGGCGGGAACACCGGTGACTTCTGCCTGTCGCTCCGCGGTCCAGGGCCCGACGGAGCGGGCGAGGGTCTCGAAGCCGGTCATGTGTGCCTCGACGCGCTCGCGATCGACGTGGCCGCCGCGGATCAGCTCGTTCGCGAAGGCCGCCAGGAAGTAGACGTCCGTGTCCGGTCGGATGAAGAGATGCTCGCCGGCGCGGGCGGTCTCGATCCTTCGCGGATTGACGAAGACGACGCGGCCGCCGCGTCGCGTGATCTCCGCGAAGCGTTCCTGCGCGCGCGGGAGGTGGTAGAGCGTGTTCCCGGAGATCGCGGGATTCCCGCCCAGGACCATCATGAACGACGCGCGCTCGACGTCCGGGTACATGAGGCGCATCGGTGCGCCGTACATCTCCCCGTTGACCCGGAACTTGTTCATCGTGTCGCAGGTCCCCGTTCCGTACATGCGTCGCGTTCCGAGCCCCTCGTAGAGGGCGGTCCGGAACATCGGGGACATCAGGATCGCGCCCCCCGCCGAGCCGACGAAGTGGGCGAAGGTCTCGGGGCCGTGGCGATCGATCTGCGTCCGGATCCGGTCGGCGATCTCGCGGATCGCCTGGTCCCAGGAGATCTCCTCCCACCGGTCGCCCGTCCGCTTCATCGGATGGAGCACGCGGTCCGGGCTGTGCTGGGTCGCGCCCCAGCGCGTGCCCTTCACGCAGGCGTAGCCCTTGCTGACCACGTGCTTCGGGTCGGGTCGGATGTCGACCACGCGGTTCTCGTCGACCTCGACGTCGACCTCCAGGCCGCAGGTGGCTTCGCAGACGCGGCAGAAAGTGATCTTCGTCTCGACGGCCATCGCGGGCTTCCCTCCGATCGCCCATGGTGGCCGGGCGACCCGTCCGAGCGTACCGGATTCGCGAGTGTGCGCGTGGCTCGATTTCCATAGACTGGGGAGCCCGCGACCCCGCTCTCCGGCGGTCGCCCACGAAAGGAAATGCGATGCGCGCAGCCGTGCTGACCGAGGTGAACAAGCCGCTCGAGATCCTCGACGTCGACGTGGACGGACCCCAGGCGAACGAGGTGCTGATCCGGACGGCGGCGGCCGGCGTCTGCCACAGCGACATGCACTTCCAGGAAGGGAAGTACCCGAGCGCGCTGCCGATCGTGCTGGGGCACGAGGGAGCCGGGGTCGTCGAGGCCGTCGGTTCGGACGTGTCCTACGTGCAGCCCGGCGATCACGTGATCACCTGCGTGTCGATGTCCTGCGGCGAGTGTCGGAACTGTCTGCGGGGCAAGCCCTACCTCTGCCCGCACGAGAACCTGGTGCGAACCCCGGACGCCCCGCCCCGTCTCTCCCATGGAGGAGAGGTCGTTCATCAGCTGACCGAGCTCTCCTGCTATGCCGAACAGATGCTGGTCCACGAGAAGGCGGTCGTGAAGGTGACGAAGGAATTGCCGCTGGACCGGGCGGCGCTGATCGGCTGCGCGGTCACGACCGGCGTCGGCGCGGCGCAGAACACGGCGAAGATCGGACCCGGCGACATCGTCGCGGTCGTCGGCTGCGGCGGGATCGGCCTGAACGCGATCCAGGGCGCTCGGCTCGCCGGCGCCGAGCGGGTCATCGCCGTCGACATGCTCGCCGACAAGCTCGAGCTCGCCCGGACCTTCGGCGCGACCGACACCGTCGATGCCAGCCAGGGAACCTCGGTGGCGGAGATCCTCGAGATGACCGGCGGCGGCGTCGACCACGCGATCGAGGCGGTCGGACTCAAGCAGACCGCCGAGGACTGCTTCAACATGCTCGCCAGCGGCGGGACGGCGACGGTGATCGGCATGATCCCGATCGGGACGACCGTCGAAGTCCAGGGCGTGGCCCTCCTCGCCGAGAAGAAGCTGCAAGGCTCGACGATGGGCTCGAACCGCTTCCGGATCGACATGCCGACCTACGCGAATCTCTACCTGCAGGGGCGGCTCAAGCTCGACGAGCTCGTCTCGCGGACGCTCCGCCTCGACGAGATCAACGCCGGATTCGAAGCGCTCCGGAAGGGCGAGGTGGCCCGCTCCGTGATCGCCTTCGACTAGCGGGATGGAGGAGGAAGCCGGCGAGGTTTCGCGGATGGCGCTTCGCGAGGACTGGCTCGCCTCGGTCGAGGAGGAGATCCTCGATCCAGAGCGACCGATCCTCGATCCCCACTTCCATCTCTTCGAAGAGAATCCGACCTTTCCGAGGTATGCCCTCGCCGATCTCCAGCGGGACACGTCGCGCCACGCCGTCACCGGCGCGATCTACATGGAGTGTGAGGAGGGCTATCGCCGGGACGGGCCCGAGCATCTCCGACCGGTCGGGGAGATCGAGCGGGTCGACCGACGCGCGCGGGAGGCGGCGGCTTCGCCGGACGGCGTCCAGATCGTCGGGATCGTCGGCGACGCGTGGCTGGTGAACGGGGCGGATCGCGTCGCGGAGACCCTCGACGCCCAGCTCGAGGCGAGTCCGCTCTTCCGGGGCGTGCGGGACATGGGCATCTGGGATCCGAGCCCGGAGATCGCACGGGTCGACTACGCGACCGACGGCGACTGGTACGGCGAGCCCGGGTTTCGCGCGGGCTTTGCGGAGATCGCGAAACGCAGCCTGGTCTTCGACGGCTACCAGTATCACACGCAGCTGCCTTCCCTCGCCGCGCTGGCGCGCGCGTTCCCGGAAACGACGATCGTCGTCGATCATCTCGGAGCGCCGCTCGGGGCGGGTCCCTACGCAGGGAAGGCGGAGGAAATCTTCCCGGATTGGCGGGCGAAGCTCGCAGCGATCGCGACGTGCCCGAACGTCGCGATCAAGCTCGGTGGGATGGCGATGCCGTGGAATGGCTTCGGCTGGGAGAGGCGGGCGAAGCCGCCGACCAGCGACGAGTTCGTCGCGACCTACGCGCGCTACTACGACCACGCGATCCAGACCTTCGGGCCGGATCGCTGTATGTTCGAGAGCAATTTTCCGGTCGACAAGCTCTCGCTCTCGTACGAGGTGCTCTGGAATGGCTTCAAGAAGCTCGCCGCCGGCTACTCCGACGACGAGAAGGACGCGCTCTTCGGCGGAACGGCGCGTCGTGTCTATCGGATCGGAGGCGAATAGGATGGGCAGCGCGCGTTCGCGACGCTGGATCGGCGCCGTGCTCGGCACACTCGTTCTCGGCTGCGCAGGGAGCGGAGCGACGCAGCGCGATCCTGATTCATCCGCGAGTCAGGAAGTCCAGATCGAGACCTCCAATCGCTACGCGAAGGTCACGCGTCTCGACGGTCGGGCGATGGACGACCGGAAGACTCGCTTCCCTCCCGGCAAGCATACGATCGACTTCGAGTGGCAATCTCGGCAGAAGCTCATCGGACCTCTTTCGCTGATGACGACGACGTGTCGGATCGAAGCAGACCTGGTCGCAGGTGAGAGGTACGTGTTCGATCCCAACCTCGAGCGCACCCGCCTCGAGCGAATGCCGACGCACGAGCGGCGTTGGACGCGATACCGCATCGCGCCCACCCTGCGTGCTTCGTCGACGGGCGAATCGCTCCCCGGCCTACAATGCGCACCCCTCTGCCGCGTGGCCTCCCGCCGTGGAACGAACACGGAGACGAGGAGCTGCAACGTCGTCGACGGAGCGGGGACCGACGAGTCGGTACCGCTGAGAGGGACTCCCGATTTCGAGCGCATCCAGAGAGGGGAGTCTCCGACTGCGATCGAGGATCGGGACTTCGCCGCAGAGGCCTTGGCGCGGGAAGCCGTCGAACGCGTCCGGGACTCCTGTCGCGAACCGGAGGGCGAGACGCGAAACGCGTGCCTCTTCAGGTCGATGCAATACATACCGTTTCGCGTAGGGCAGCGAGGGCTGTTGGTCTTCGTGCCCGGACGAGCATCGGACCCCGCGCCGGGTGCCTACCGTCGCGCGAGGGACGCGTGTACCTCTGATCTTTCCGGCCGCGAGCTCAAGGAGTGCCTCGCCGGGTTCGGATGGGAGCTGCTCCCGCCGCCCGACTGAGGCGATCGGCTCGAGCCTGAGTCGGCTAGTCTTGCGGCCTACGTGTTGGAGGATCCCTCATGACTGCCCCCCTCGCTGGAATCAAGGTCGTCGAGATCGCCAGCTTCGTCGCGGTCCCTGCCGCGGGAGCGCTGCTCGCCGACATGGGCGCCGAGGTCGTGAAGGTCGAGGTGCCGTGGGGGGAGGTCTACCGTCACGCTTCACCGAAGCTCGCCGGCTTCGACTCGGACTTTCCGGCGGGCGCCCCCTATCAGATGGACAACCGGGGGAAGCGCTCGCTCGGCCTCGACCTGGCGCTTCCCCAGGCGCAAGAGGCGCTCCGGAAGGTGATCGCCGGAGCCGACGTGGTGATCACGAACGTGCTGCCCGCGCGCCTCGAGAAGTACGGGCTCGATCCCGAGACGCTCCAGCGCGATCAGCCCTCGCTGATCTTCGCGCGGCTCTCCGGCTACGGGCCCGACGGTGATCGCGCGAACGATCCGGCCTTCGACTACACGGCCTTCTGGTCCCTCTCCGGGCTGATGGATCATCTCCGGGACCTCGATGCGCCGCCCGGCTGGATGCGTCCGGGGGTCGGCGACCACTCGGCCGCGATGGCGATGGTCACCGGGATCCTCGGCGCGCTTCGCGTACGCGATCAGGGTGGGGACGGACAGGTGATCGACGTCGCGCTCCAACAGATCGGGTACTACATCAACGGCAACGACGCGGCGAACGCTCTCGCGACGGGGGAGACACCTCCCCGGCACGACCGAAAGGAGCCGCGCAATCCGCTCTGGAACCACTACGAGACCCGGGACGGGCGCTGGCTCTTCCTCGTGATGATCGAGGCCGACCGCTACTGGCCGACGTTCACGAAGCTGATCGAGCGACCGGATCTCGCCGCCGACGAGCGCTTCGCGAACGCAGGCGAGCGCTTCCGGAACAGCCGGGCGCTGGTCGAACTCCTCGACGCGCTCTTCAAGGAGCGGAGCCTGGCGGAGTGGGAGGACGTCCTGAACGGGGGACGGCTCATCTGGGCGCCGGTCCGGACCCTGGCCGAGGCGATCCAGGACGAGAACGCGAACGCGACCGGAATGTTCGCGACGGTCGACCACCCCGAGTTCGGGAAGTTCAAGACCGTCGCCCCGCCATTCCGGATGTCGGGACATGCCATGACCGGGGACGCGCCGGCGCCGCTCCTCGCGGTTGACACGGCCGACGTCCTCGGCGAGGCCGGCGTCGACGACGAGACGATCGCGCTGATCGTCTCGTCGTCGAGCTAGGCGGAGGCGCATCGTGGCAGTAGCGGCACAGCTCGCGGTCGAGACGGTCGCGCTGGACCATGACATCGTGATCGTCGGCTCCGGCTTCTCGGGGATCGGCGCCGCCGTCGAACTCCAGCGCCGCGGATTCCACGACTACGTGATCCTCGAGAAGTCGGAAGAGATCGGCGGGACCTGGCGCGATGCGACCTATCCGGGCCTCGAAGTCGACATGCCGTCGTTCATCTACTCCTATCCGTTCGCGATGAGCGCCGACTGGGACCACGTCTATCCGCGCGGCAAGCAGATCCTCGAGTACACGCTGTCGACCGCCGAGCGCTTCGGCATCGACGCCCACGTCCGGACCGGGTGTCCCGTCCGGCGTTCGAGCTGGGACGACGAAGAGGGCGTCTGGACCACGGAGCTCCAGGACGGCGAACGGATCCGGTCGCGCTATCTCGTCAGCGCTTCGGGGCTGCTCGTCGATCCACAGCTCCCCGACATCCCGGGAATCGACACCTTCGCGGGATCCGTCATCCACACCGGACGCTGGGACCACGATGTCGCGCTGAAGGACGAGCGGGTGGGGGTGATCGGAACGGGCGCGAGCGCGATCCAGGTCGTGCCCGCGATCGTCGACGACGTGTCTGCGCTCTCGATCTTCCAGCGCACGCCGATCTGGCTCATGTCGAAGCCCGACGCCGAGATCTCCGATCGGACGAAGCGCCTCTTCGCCCGGCTGCCCTTCCTCCAGCGGCTCGCGCGCTGGGCGCTCTTCGCGATCGTCGAGCTGACCCTCGGCCCCGGCTTCATCCACTACAAGAAGTTCCCCTTCCTGCTCGAGCGTCTCGAGCGGAGTCTCGTCGAATGGATGCGGTCCCAGGTCGATGATCCCGAGATCCAGGAGAAGCTGATCCCCGACTACAACTTCTTCTGCAAGCGGCCGAGTTTCTCCAATACCTACTACCCTTGCTTCAATCGCGAGCACGTCGAGCTCGTCACCGATCCGATCGAGAAGATCGAGTCCGCCGGGATCCGGACGGCGGATGGTCGCCTCCACGAGTTCGACGTCCTCGTCTGCGCGACCGGCTACAGCGTCTTCGATCCGAGCTGCATGCCGAACTTCGAGATCCTCGGGCGGGGAGAGCGCTCCCTCGGAGAGGAGTGGGCACGGGACCGATACCGCGCCTACGAGGGCGCGACGGTTCCCGGCTACCCGAATTTCTTCCTCTTCATGGGGCCGTACTCGGCGGCGGGGGCGTCGTACTTCACGATGATCGACACCCAGAGCCGGCACATGAGTCGGGTACTCGTCGAGGCGCGGCGTCGGGGGGCGTCACGGGTGGAGGTGCGCGAAGAGGCGTTCCGCGCGGACTTCCGGCGCGTCGAGCAGCGACGCGCGGACACGCTGCCGTTCGCGGGGAACTGTGATTCGTCGAACAGCTACTACTTCGACGCACACGGAGACACGCCCGGACTCCGCCCGGTAACGGGCGGGCAGCACTGGCTGCGCAGCCGGACGTTCCCGCTTCGGGACTACCGTTTCGGCTGACGGCCGACGTCCTAAGGCGCGAGACGTGGGCCGTAGAATGCACCCGGCACGCATCCTGCGAGGCCGGTCTGCATGCCGACTCCGCCCTTCCTGCGCCGCCCACCTCACTGCCCCAACCTCGACTGCGATTTCCATGCAGATCCAACCGGTTGGCGCTTTCAGAAGAAAGGCTTCTACGAACGAGAGGCCCGGCCGCGCCGGATCCAGCGGTACCGCTGTACCCGTTGCGGCCGCTACTTCAGTTCACAGACCTTCTCTCCGTCCTACTGGCTGAGGCGCGGCGATCTCCTCGAGGACGTGTTCCACCTCTTAGTGAGTTGCGCGGGCTTCCGCCAGATCGCCCGAGCCAAGCGCGTCTCGCACTCGACGGTTCGGCGTCTGAGTGATCGCTTGGGCCGGCACTGTCTTCTGTTCCACGAGGCCATGAGGCCGAGGATGTGTCCCAACGAGCCTCTCGTCCTGGACGGCTTCCGGACCTTCGAGCACAGCCAGTACTGGCCGATGGACTTGAATCTGGTCGTGGGAAGAAGCCTTTTCGTCTACGGCTTCAACGATGCCGAGCTCAGGCGAAGCGGTACGATGAGGCCCGCCCAGGCCGTGAAACGGCAGATCCTGGAACGAAAGTTTGGGAGACCGGACCCGCAGGCGACGCGGAAGAGAACCGAAGAGCTGCTTCGCAGAGTGGTTCCGCCCGGCGGCGTGGTCGAGCTCCGGAGCGACGAGCACCAGGCCTACCCACGGGCGATGGCGGGGCTCACGGATAGGACGTTCGTTCATGGTCAGACGAGTTCGAAGGAAGCGCGGACGCCGGAGAATCCGCTCTTCCCCGTAAACCTGTCGGACATGCTGATTCGGCACTCGAGTGCGAACCACAAGCGGGAGACGATCGCGTTCTCTAAACGGAGACAATCCGCTCTCTATCGCCTGGCGATCTGGGTGGTGTGGCGGAACTACCTGAAGGATCGATCAGAGAACCGTCGGAGGGGGACGCCGGCGCAGACGCTGGGAATCACCAAGAGGGTGATGGATCTGAAGGACGTCCTTCGTGGGCGTCTCTTCGCCAGCCGGATCCCGTCGGTTCGGGGCTGGCTGGCGGAGTGTTACTTCGGTCGGATCCGGACGCGGGCGATCGAGAGCTGCGTCGAGCATCGGGCGAGGTTCGCGATCTAGCGAGCACGGGCACGCGGAGCATTCTTCGGGAGGAACACGCCCGAAAGAGGCGCAATCCTCGGTCCACGTCCTAAGGCGCGAAGTTGAAGAGCGGGAAGACGGGAAGGAACCCCTCGTCGTTGAAGTTGAGGACGCCGAGCTGGAGTCCCTTCATCGACTTCGCCCGGTTCAGCACGCCGAGCTGCAGTCCATACCCGTGGTCGACGCCGTTCGCGACTCCGAGCTGGACGCCCTGCATCTTTCCGAGCACCTGGTTGCCGATCCCCGCCTGCACGCCCTTGAGCGCGTAGGCGTCGGAGAAGAAGCCGGTGTCGAGGCCGTAGACCTTCTTCTGGGTCCCGTAGAAGAGCGACAGGCGCCAGCCGTAGACCTTCGTCTCCTTATGGAAGAGCTGGACGCCCCCCGGCGACACGGCCAGCTGGAAGGGCGTCATCGCCGTCTTGATGAAGCCCTTCGGCCCGCCGGCTGCGGCGGACGGCCCGCCGAGGGCGAGGATCCCCAGGATCGCGAGGAGCGGAATCGCCCGGCGCGAGAGTGCCCTACGTCGCATCGTTTCGGTCCCCCTTCCAGCAGGTCCGGGTTCTACGGCCCGCTGAACGCGAACCCCTCGTAGCCGCCTTCCTCCTCGAGGAAGCGCTTCTTGGGGTCGTAGTCGCTCGCACCGTCCTCGACCCAGCGCTGGAGCTCCGCGCGGCCGACGACGAACCAGTGGACCTCGTCCGGGCCGTCCGCGAGTCGGAGCGTGCGCTGGCTCGCGTAGAGCCGGGTGAGCGGCGTCCACTGGGAGACGCCGGTCGCGCCGTGGATCTGGATCGCTTCGTCGATGATCTCGCACACGCGGATCGGGACCATCGCCTTGACGGCGCTGACCCAGACCCGGGCCTGGGCGTTACCGAGCACGTCCATCGCCTTCGCGGCCTTGAGCACCATCATGCGCATCGACTCGATCTCGATCCGCGCCTTGGCGATCACCTCGGTGTTCTTGCCCAGATTCGCGAGCTGTTTGCCGAACGCGTTCCGGGTCAGCGCGCGCTTCGCGAGCATCTCGATCGCCCGCTCCGCCGCGCCGATCGAGCGCATGCAGTGGTGGATCCGGCCCGGGCCGAGACGCACCTGCGAGATCTCGAAGCCGCGGCCCTCGCCGAGGAGGATGTTCTCCTTCGGGACGCGGCAGTCGGTGAAGCGGATGTGCATGTGGCCGTGGGGCGCGTCGTCGTTCCCGAAGACGTGCATCGGGCCGAGCACCTCGTAGCCGGGCGTGTCCGTCGGCACGAGGATCTGCGACTGCTGGAGGTGCGGCGGCGCGTCCGGGCTCGTCTTGACCATCACGATCATGATCTTGCAGCGCGGATCGCCGGCGCCCGAGATGTAGTACTTCTCGCCGTTGAGCACCCACTCGTCGCCGACGAGCTCGGCGCGACAGGAGATGTTCTTGGCGTCGGAGCTCGGAATGTCCGGCTCGGTCATGGCGTAGGCGGAGCGGATCTGGCCGGCGAGGAGCGGCTCGAGCCACTCCTTCTTCTGCTCCTCGGTTCCGACGCGCTCGAGCACCTCCATGTTGCCCGTGTCCGGCGCGGAGCAATTGAAGCACTCGCTCGCGATCGGATTCTTGCCGAGCTCGGCGGCGATGTAGGCGTAGTCGAGGTTGCTCAGGCCCTCGCCCGATTCCGCGTCGGGCAGGAAGAAGTTCCAGAGCCCCTGGTCCTTGGCCTTCTGCTTGAGGCCGTCGAGGATCTCGAGCTGCTGGGGGTGGTAGCCCCAGTGGTCCTCGCGCTGATCACCGAGCTGGTGGTACTTCTGGGTGACCGGGTCGATCTCCTCGCGCACGAACTTCGTCACGGCGTCGAAGAGGGGGCGGCTCGCCTCCGACATGCGGAGGTCGTACATCTCGGGGGTGGATTCCATTCCGGGCATGGCGGGTCCTTTCTCGGTTCTCGCGGCCGAGGCGCATGATGGCACACCGCGTGTCAGAAGATCAGGCGCCCCTTGCGACTCGTCGTCCAGCGCCGCCGGACCGTGCCCCGCGCGCCTCGAAGCCGCATACTCCGACCATGTCGATCCTCGGCGACGCTCGCTTCTACGTGCAGTTCCTGCGCGATCCGGTCGACTGCCTGATCCGACTCGACCGGGAGCCGGGCGCCAAGCGAAACTTCGTACGGAAGGGGCGACAGGTCGCGTTCCTCCTCGGACGACGCGAGAACGAGGCGATCCTGGGCGACCCGGACACGTTCCACGTCCTGCCGATCACGCTGCCCGGGCCCGAGGGCTCCGCCCAGCGGCGGATCGGCGAAGGGCTCGTGAACCTCAACGGACCGATCCACAAGCGCCACCGGAGCCTGCTCGTCCCGCCCCTCGCCGGGTCGGCCCTCGACGCGTACCACGCTCCGGTCGTGGCGGCGGTGGACGCAATGCTCGCCGGCTGGCGCGCCGGGGAGACCCGGGATCTCCTCGACGACATGAACCGGCTCGCGATTCGCGTGAGCAGCGCGACGCTCTTCGCGATGGACGACGCCGCCGAGGCGGATCGGGTCGCGGCGACGATCGACCGCTGGTTCAAGATGAACACGGCCCTCGGCGTTCGACTCTTCCAGCGGGATCTGCCCGGCACGCCCTACGCACGGATGCTGCGAGCGGCAGAAGAGGTCGAGGCGACGATGCTCGCGCTGGTGGCGAAGCGCCGGGCGGAAGGTGCGGCGGGGGAGGACATCCTCTCCCGTCTGATCCGGGCGAAGGACGAGGTGGGCGCGCCGATCGGCGACGCGGAGCTGGTGGGCGAGTCGACGATCGCGTTCATCGCCAGCCACGAGACGACGTCGAAGGCCCTCGCCTGGACGCTGTTCCTGGTGGCGCAGCATCCGGCGGAGGCGCGGCGCCTCGTCGACGAGATCCGGCGGGTCGTGGGCGACGGCGCCCCCTCGGTCGAGGACCTCGGGCGCCTGCCGGCGCTCGATCGCGCGCTCAAGGAGAGCCTGCGGATCCTCCCGCCCGTCGCGTTCAACGTGCGTCGCGCGAACCGGGACACCGAGGTCCTCGGGCAGACCCTGCCGGTCGGCTCGACCGCGGTCTTCAGCCACTACATCACGCACCACGACCCGGCGATCTATCCGGAGCCCGAGCGCTTCCGCCCCGATCGCTGGGAGGGGCTCAAGCCGACCCAGTACGAGTACCTGCCCTTCAGCGCCGGTCCGCGTCGCTGTATCGGCGAGGGCTTCACGACGCGGATGCAGAAGATCACGCTGATCCGGCTGCTCCAGCGCTTCCGCTTCACCGTCGTCGCCGGCAGCCGCTTCGATCGCCACCAGGCGGTCACCGTCGCGCCCCGCGAAGGCGTCCCCGTCACCCTCCACCCCCCGGACGGCGCCTTCGAGCGCGTCCCGGTGGCGGGCGCGATCCACCAGATGGTGAAGCTCGACTGACCGTCGGCGCCGGCCCCCCGTCCCCGTTCCCACCCCCGTCAGGATCGTCCGGCGAAGAAGGTGCGCAGGTCGTCGACGAGGAGTGCCGGCTGCTCCGCGGGGGCGAAGTGGCCTCCCCGCGGCATCACTGTCCAGTGCTCGATATTCGCGTGTCGCGCCGCGATCCGTCTCGGCACGAGGATCGTCTCCTTCGGGAAGACACCGATCCCGGTCGGTGCCTCGCAGGGGGGCTGGCGATCGTGGACGGGCTGCCAGGGGTGGTGGGCCGTCTCCCAGTAGAAGCGGAGGCTCGACGTGATCGTGCCGGTCAGCCAGTAGATCGAGATCGTGGTGAGGAGGTCGTCCTTCGAGAAACAGTTCTCGACGTCGCCGTCGCAGTCGCTCCAGGCACGACGGCGCTCGAGGATCCAGGCCGCGAGACCGGCCGGAGAGTCCGAGAGCGCATAGCCCAGGGTCTGCGGATCGAGGGAATGGACCGCCATGTGCGAGGTGATCGTCGACTTCATGGACACGTGATGGTCCCACCATCCCGTTTCGTCCGCTGCGTAGTCTTCTTCGCGCAGGGCTTCGTAGTCGAGGCCGAGATAGCCGGGCAGGCTCTCGTAGACCGCGATCAGGTGGTCGGCGAACCGGTGACCCATCGCGGCGGTCACGAGGGCGCCCCAGTCACCGCCATAGGCCGCATAGCGTTCGAAGCCGAGCGTCTCGCGCATCAACCGGTCCCACAGGACGGCGGTCTCGGGATAGCCGATCCCGGTCCGGGTGAGCGGGGACGAGAAGCCGAAGCCCGGAAGCGACGGCACGATCAGCTCGAAGGCCGGGGCGTCCGGGCGAGCGTGGGCGTCCGGGTCCGAGAGCGGCCCGAGGACGTGCTGAAAGTCCCAGAACGTCCACGGCCAGCCGTGGGTCATGATCAGCGGGATCGCGTCGGCCCGCGGCGACGGGACACGCAGGAAGTGGATCGGCGCGTCGTCGATCGTCGTTCGGAAATGCGCGTACCGATTCATGGCGGCTTCGTGGGCGCGCCAGTCGTACCCGTTCCGCCAATGGTCGAGCAGGGACGCGAGGTAGGTCCGTTCGGTCCCGTAGCGCCAGTCTTCGTTCGACGGGTCCGCGGGGAGGACGGCCCGATCGAGGCGTGCACGGAGATCTTCGAGCGAGGCATCGGGAATCGCGATCTCGAAAGCTTCCATGCCGGCCAGTATGGACCGATGCGCGCGAAGGCGCCCCCGGCTCGGCCGCGACGGCGCGGGCCGGATATGACATCCTCGGCGCCCATGAGCCAACCGACTTCCGATTTCAACGGCTTCGTGGGCATCGCGTTCGACCGCGCCGAGGAGGGGATCTGCGAGATGACCCTCGACGTCGACGACCGCCATCTGTCGATCGCCGAGCGCGTCCACGGCGGCGTCTTCTTCACGATGATCGACACGGCGATGGGCCGCTCGGTCATCTCGACGCTCCCAGCGGGTCGGGGCTGCGCGACCATCGAGGCAAAGATCAACTACTTCCGCCCGGTCCAGCAGGGTCGCGTTCGCGTCGTCGCGCGATGCGTCAACACGTCGCGCCGCACGGCCTACGCGGAGGCCGAGATCCGGGACGACGAGGACCGCCTGATCTGCAAGGCCACGGGCACGTTCATGCTGACCGAGACCATGGCTCAGAAGGAACGCGAACGGTTCTGAGGCGCGGTCGCTACTCCGCAGCCTCCAGCGTGTAGAGCAGATCGCCCGTCTCGATCTGTTCCCCGGCGGCGATGTGGATCTTCTTGATCCGACCGGCGACCGGCGCGGTCACGCTCGACTCCATCTTCATGGCCTCGATCACGGCGAGGATCTCGCCGGCGGGGACCGCGTCCCCTTCGCCGTGGGCGTGGCTCGCGAGCAGGCCCGGGAGCGGCGCGCCGACCTGGAGCGGATCGTCCGAGTCGGCCTTGGCGTGACGCTCGATCTGGATTCCGAGCGTCCGGTCGTGCACCAGGATGCGTCGGGGCTGGCCGTTCAGATCGAAGAAGACCTGACGCTGGCCCTCGGAGTCCGGGTCGCCGATCGCAACGAGGCGGACGACGAGGCCCTGTCCGGGCTCGGTCTCGAGATGGATTTCCTGGCCGAGGCCCATGCCGTGGAAGAAGGCGACGGTCGGCAGGACCGTGAGGTGCTCGCCGTGCTCGCGCCTTCGTTCGACGTAGTCGAGGAAGACCCGAGGGTAGAGGACGTAGGCGAGGACCTCGGCCTTCGTCGCCTCACGGCCGAGCTTGTTCGTGAGCTCCGCGGCCGCGGCCTCGAGGTCCGCGTCGGCGAGATCCGCGCCGGGGCGTGCGTCGAGGGGCGTGCGGTCCTTGAGGACGAGCTTCTGCAGCTCTTCCGGGAAGCCATAGGCGGGCTGCCCGATCCGTCCCTCGAAGAACTCGATCACGCTGTCGGGGAAGGTCAGGTCGCGGCCGCGATCCATGACGTCCTTCGGTGTGAGACCGTTCGACAGCATGTAGAGGGCCATGTCGCCGACGACCTTCGAGGACGGGGTCACCTTCACGACGTCGCCGAAGAGCTTGTTGACCTCGGCGTACATCTTCATGACGTCGCGCCAGCGCTCACCGAGACCCATCGCGACCGCCTGCGTCCGCAGGTTCGTGTACTGCCCGCCCGGGATTTCGTGCTCGTAGACCTCCGCGGAGCCGTGGTACGGCCCCTTGTCGAAGGCGTGGTAGTTCGACCGGACCGACTCCCAGTAGGCGTCGAAGGGCAGCAGCTGGTCGAGGTCGAGCTCCGAGGACCGCGGCGATTGCGCGAGCATGGCGACCACGCTCTGGAGGTTCGGCTGGCTCGTCGATCCCGAAAGCGGTCCGAAGGCGCAGTCGATCGCATCGACTCCGGCCTCGACCGCCTGGAGGTAGGCCGCCCCCTGGATGCCTGCGGAGTCGTGGGAGTGGAGGTGGATCGGAACTTCGACCTCGTCGCGCAGGGCCGAGACCAGCTTCTTCGCCGCGTAGGGCTTGAGCAGGCCCGCCATGTCCTTGATGCAGAGGATGTGCGCGCCACGGTCGACGAGGTCCTTCGCGAGGTCCACGTAGTAGTTCAGCGCGTACCGCTCGCGACCCGGCTCGAGGATGTCGCCCGTGTAGCAGATGGCGACCTCGGCGATCGCGCCGGACTCGCGGGTGGCATCGATCGCGACCTGCATCTGATCGGCCCAGTTGAGGGAGTCGAAGATGCGGAAGAGGTCGATGCCGCGCTCGTGGGCTTCCTTCACGAACTCGCGGACGACGTTGTCCGGGTAGGTCGTGTAGCCGACCGCGTTCGCGCCGCGGAGCAGCATCTGGAAGAGGACGTTCGGGATCGCCTTGCGCAGGACCTCGAGGCGCTGCCACGGATCCTCGTCGAGGAAGCGCATCGCGACATCGAAGGTCGCGCCGCCCCACATCTCGAGGGAGAGGAGCTGGGGCGCGAGACGCGCGAGGGCGGGGGCGACCGCCAGCATGTCCTGGGTCCGCAGGCGCGTCGCGAGGAGCGACTGGTGGGCGTCGCGGAAGGTCGTGTCGGTCACGAGGGTGGCCTCGTGGCTCCGCATCCACGCGGCGAAGCCCTCGGCACCGAGCTCCTCGAACTTCTGCTTCGAGCCGGCCGGCGGCTCGGCTTTGCGGTCGTAGGAGGGGATCTGCGGCGTCTGGCGGAGCGCGTCCGGGTCGAGGCGCTCGACGTTCGGGCGGCCGTTCACGGTCACGTCGGCCAGGTAGGTCAGCAGACGCGTGCCGATCCCGCGGTCCTCGTCGAACTCGAGGAGCTCGGGCGTCTCGGCGATGAAGTGCGTGTCGCACTCGCCGGCCTGGAAGGTCGGGTGATCGATCAAGCGCCGCAGGTAGGAGACGTTGGTCTCTACGCCGCGGACGCGGAACTCGCCGAGGGCGCGCAGCGCGCGGGACGACGCTTCCTCGAGGTCACGGCCTCGGGTCGTGAGCTTCGCGAGGAGCGAGTCGTAGTAGGGCGTGATGATCGCGCCGGGGAAGGCGTTGCCCGCATCGAGGCGGACGCCGAGGCCGCCGGGGGATCGGTAGGAGATGAGTCGGCCGTAGTCCGGGAGGAAGCCGTTCTCCGGATTCTCGGTCGTCACGCGGCACTGGATCGCGAAATCTCGCGGCGCGAGGGTCTCCTGGGAGATCCCCATCGACTCGAGGGTCTGGCCGGCGGCGACGCGGATCTGGGAGCCGACGATGTCGACGCCGGTGATCTCCTCGCTGACCGTGTGCTCGACCTGCACGCGGGGATTCATCTCGATGAAGTAGTAGTCGTCGCCGGAGACGAGGAACTCGACGGTGCCCGCGTTCTGGTAGCCGACGTGCCGCGCGAACTCGACCGCGGAGTCGCAGAGCTTCTCGCGGAGCTCCTGCGGCAGGTTCGGTGCCGGGGCGAGCTCGACGACCTTCTGGTGGCGTCGCTGGATCGAACAGTCGCGCTCGAAGAGGTGGACCACGTTGCCGTGCTTGTCCGCGAGGATCTGGACCTCGATGTGCTTCGGGCGGGTGACGAGCTTCTCGACGAAGACCTCGTCGTTGCCGAAGGCGCTGGCGGCTTCCCGGCGCGCGGCCTCGAAGTTCTCGACGAACTCCGCCTCGGTGTTGGTGACGCGCATGCCGCGGCCGCCGCCTCCGCCGCTCGCCTTGACCATGACCGGGAAGCCGATCTCGCGGGCGTACTCGAGTCCCGCCTGGGCGTCTTCGATCGGCGGCGAGCCGGGGATGATCGGGAGGCCGGCTTCGATCGCCGCGTTGCGGGCGCTCACCTTGTCGCCGACGGAGGAGAGGACGCTCGCCGGGGGGCCGACGAACTGGATCCCCGCAGCGGTCACGGCTTCGGCGAAGTCCGCGCGCTCGGAGAGGAAGCCGTAGCCCGGATGGATGGCCTGGGCGCCGGTCGCCTCGGCGATCTCGAGGATCCGCGGGATGTCGAGGTAGACGCCGACCGGATTGCCCCCCTCGCCGAGGGAATAGGCCTCGTCCGCCTTGAAGCGGTGGAGCGCGTAGCGGTCCTCGTCGGAGTGGATGCCGATCGTGCGGATGCCGAGCTCGGCACAGGCGCGGTGGATCCGGATGGCGATCTCGCCGCGATTGGCGATCAGCAGGCGTTCGAAGGGCATCGGGTCAGGCATGGGGAGGGGTCCGCAGAGATGGGTGGGCGCCGAGTGTACAGGTTTCCCCGTTTCGTGCATTGTTCACTGAAATCAAGTAGATAAAGACGTTTCTCGCGAGGCCGGACGGCCTTTTCGGGCGAACCGGCGGGAGCTCTAGGGGCCGCTCCCGCTCCTCCGGACGCGGGTCGCCCGGACCGCGCTCCAGGCCGTCGCGATCCGGTCGTAGGTTCTCGCCCGGGACGCCGAGGCGATCGCGGGGGGCTTGCTCGACGACGTCGTCGGTCCGGGAAGGGGCGAGAAGCGCGCCCTCGGGCGGCTCGAAGGGCTCCGGTCGCTCGCCGCGAAGGCCTACGCGGCGACGAAGCTTGGCCTGCGTGCGGACGCGCTCGCAGCGATGGACGCGGGACTCGGGCGCCGGCCCTCGCCGGACGCGCTCACGCCTCGATCGAAAGGGCGCGATTCGGGCAGTAGCGAACCGCTTCCTCGACCTTCTCTCGAAGCCCCTCGTCCGCCTCCGCCACGACCAGCTCGACGTGGGAGTAGGACCCGTCGTCGGACTCGACGACGCGGAACACCTCGGGCGCGGTGTCCTCGCACATGCCGTGCCCCTGGCAGAGGTCCAGGTCCGTCTTCACCTTCATCGATCCGTCTCCGTCTGCACGTAGAACTGGCTGGCCCATTTCCGGTAGTCACCGACCGGTCCGTCGCCGTCACAGAGGCGCGGCCGGTCGTAGTAGGTCTTGTTCTCCCAGATCGGGAAGTCCTGCTCGACGGCGGCCGCCATGTCGTCCGAGTAGGCCTGGTGGAAGGCGGCCATCTCCCGGTCGCTCCGGCCCGCCTTCTTGCCGATCACGCCGAAGCGCATGTGGAGCATCTCGTCGTCGACCGGCGTCATGCCCATGAGGATCACCGTATCCCCCATCCCGGTGTATTTGACGTAGCTGCAGCCGAGGCCGGGGTTGCGGCCGGTGATTACGATGTCGTCGTGCTCGTCGTCCATCGTCGTGACGTGCTTGCTCGTCACCGTCTGCCATTGGATCTCGTGCCCGACGAATTCGACGGTGCGGTTGGGCGGTGGCTCCATCAGGTGGACCTGGGTCAGGTGGGGCCAGTCGACGCTGTTCTCGGAGATCTCCTGGGGATGGGTCCGGATCGTCCAGTCGTACTGGGTCCAGTCCGCCGTCCAGTCCGCGGCGCCGAACTCCGGAATCGATGGCGGATCGAAGGTCGGGGCCGCTCCGTCGGGGTGGTACCAGGCCCAGACGACGCCGGCGACCTCGCGGGTCGGGTAGGTCCGCGCACGCACGCCCTGCGGCTTCCGCTTGGCGTAGGGCACGTCGAGGCAGGACCCGTCGCCGCCGAACCTCCAGCCGTGAAAGGGACAGCGGATCCCCTCGCCGTCGACCTTGCCCCCCACGCCGAGGTGGGCTCCGAGGTGGGGACAGTAGGCGTCCAGCACGCTCGCCTCGCCGTCCTCCGTCCGGAACACCACGAGCTCCTCGCCGAAGTAGGCGCGCCGGATGATCTGGCCGGGTGCGATCTCGGAGCTCCAGGCGACGGGATACCAGCTGAAGGGCGTGCCGAAGGGGAAGCGGGGCATCGTCGACTCCTTCGCGCGACCTAGCGCTCGCTCGGGCGAACGAAGCGGCCGTGGGCGGCGATCGGCGGCAGGTCGAGGGTGGTGCGCATCCCCGGCTCCGCCGCGCAGACCGGGGCGATCGCGTTCACGCAGTTCATGGCCGTCGCCAGCAGGCCGAACTCGGTCGAGCTGCCGTCGGTGACCGGGCCGAACGAGAGCTGGAGCGGCGGATCGCCGTCGATCTCGACGCGATACTCGAGGATCGCGTCGTAGGGCCAGTTCGGTTCCAGGTCGGGCGTCATCCGCCAGTAGGTCTGGAACTCGATCACCGCCTCGTCGTCGACGAAGCCGAGATACTCGTAGTGCTGACCGGCGACGTGGCCCGCCGGAATCGTACCGGCGGAGACCTCGACGTCGTGGGGGCAGGTCGCGAACTCGAAGCGCTTCTCGTATCGCTCGATCTCGAAGCCCAGGCTCGCGGCGACCATGTCCATCGACTGGAAGAAGATCGTGCTCATGACGTCGAGGAGCGGCGGGGGATTCTTGCGCGCCTCGTCCGCCGGCAGGCCGAAGCCGAGCTGGTCCATGACCATCTCGGGGCTCTCGCTCATGACCGACATGTTGCAGATCTCGATTACGCGCACGCGATCGACCCGACGCGAGAGGCCCGATAGGACGACGGGCAGACGGTCGCCGCTGAAGCCCGGGTGGATCCCCGTGCCGTGGAAGGACACGCCCCCAGCGGCACACGCCTTGTCGAGGCGTTGCTTCTCGGCGCCGTCCTTGAGATACGCCCAGCCCGCCGGCGTGATCACGTTGAGTCCCGCTTCGAGGAGGCGACAGATCTCGCCCACGTCCGCGAGGAGCGGCGCGTAGAGCACGCAGTCGGCGTCAAGAGCGAGGAGCGCGTCCACGTCGCGAGTCGCGGTGATCCCGATCGGGTCGATCCCGACGAGGGAGCCCGCGTCCTTTCCTTCCTTGGCTTCGGAGTAGACCTTCACGCCGACGAGCTCGAGGCCCGGATCCTCGAGGATGGCGGGGATGGCGTGGGTGCCGATGCTCCCCGTCGCCCACTGGATCACGCGAATTGGCGCCGCCATCGCTTCACCCGCCGCGCTTCGCGGAATCGGCGCCGCCATCACTTCACCCGCCGCGTGTAGCGGAGGTTGCAGGGGTCGCTCGGGCGGAGGATCAGCGAGGGCATGACCTCGCGGTAGCTCTCCGGCGGATCGACGCAGGAGAGCTCGTAGCGCGAGAGCAGGGCGGTCAGGATCGACTTCACCTGGAGGTAGGCGAACGCGTTGCCCACGCACTTGCGCTTCCCGCCGCCGAAGGGGATCAGCGCGAAGAGGTGCTCCGGAAGCGGGCGATGGGGATCGAAGCGCTCCGGATCCGGGAAGTGTTCGGGGAGGCGGTGGGACACGTAGGGCGAGATCACCAGGTTCGTCCCGACCTCGAAGGTGTTGCCCTTGTACTCGAAGGGCTCGTTCACGACCTGGCGCATGAGCGTGAGAAGCGGCGGGTGGAGCCGCAGGGTCTCGCTCAGGAAGCCCTCCATCACGGGCATCTCGCGCAGCGACGTGAACGAGAGATCCCCGCCGTCTCCGTAGATCGCGTCGACCTCCTCGATCACCTCGCGCTGGTACTCCGGATGACGCGCGAGCTCGACGCAGCACCAGGCGGCGGTGTTCGAGCTGGTGTGGAAGCCGCCGAACATGATCCAGATGATCATGCCGGGGATCAGCTCGTGGGCCATCGCGCTGCCGTCCTTGTAGCGCGCATCGAGGAAGCTCTGGAGCATGTCCGTCGGCGGTTCCTCGCCGCGGGCGTTCGCTTCGAGCCGATCGTTCACCGCCTCCATCAGCATGTCCTGGAGCCGCGCCCGCGCCTCGTCGCGCTTGGCGAAGGCGTCCGCCTCGGACTTGAAGTCGATCACCGCCTCCGGCGAGATCGCGTGCTCGAGCTGGGCGAAGAGCACGCCGAATTCGTCCGTCAGCCGCTCGCGAAACTCCCTGCCCATCAGACAGTGGGTCGAGGTACGCAGGACCATGTCCTTGAACGTGTCGTGGAATTCCCGGACGCCCTCGTCGCCCCAGTCGGCGATGAAGTCCTCGACTTCCTCGGCCACGACCTGGGCATAGGTCTTCATGCGCTTGGGGCGGAGCGCGTCGGACATGAAGCGGACCTGCTGGCGCTCGATCTCGAGCGGCGCGCCGTACTGGATCCCCTCGCCGAAGACGGGGACCATGTACTGATAGGGTGCCGCGGTGGAGACGCGATCGTCCGGCGACCGGTAGACCGCTTCCTGGGCGTCGGCGCTCCCGAGCAGGACGTGCTTGGCGCCGAAGAGGTCGAACTCCGCGAGCTCGCCGCATTCCTGGTAGGCCCGGTAGAGGAAGTGGGCCGCGTGGGCCATGAACTCGTCGTAGTGGCCCGACTCGGGCTTCGCGCCACTCACGACCTTGGGGCGGGGCTGATCACTCATGGGCATTCCTCTCGTGTTGACTCTCGTGTCGTCTCGTGGTGTCGACCCGAAGGAGAGCGCCTAACGCGGGCGCCCCGCCTCGGTACAGAAGGCGCGCCGGAGCAGCACCTCCACTTCGTTCAGGATGGCCTCGTCGGACGGATCCGCGCCGGCCTCGTACCAGTCCGCGAGCAGCACCTGCTGCATCGCGAGCATCGTGCGCGCCAGCCGATCCGGATTCCCCGGCTCGAAGACGCCTTCCTCGATTCCGCGCTCGAAGATCGCGGCCAGTTGGGCCACGCCATCGCCCCAGACCGCCGCGCGCCGGGACTCGCGATCCATCGAGCGCCGTACGCCCCAGTTCGCGCCCTCGTCGAGGTACATCCGCAGGTACTCGGGCCGCTCCATGAAGTACGCGAGGTAGGCGCGGCTTCCGGCGAGGAGCGATTCGAGCGGATCCGACGCCGCGTCCTCGGCGGAGATCGACGCCGTGTGGATCTCCCGGAGCCGGGCTTCGTGGAGGGCGTCGACGATCTCGGCCTTGCCCTTGTAGACGGAGTAGAGCGTTCCGAGCGAGATCCCCGCGGCCTCCGCCAGCTGTTCCATGCGCGTCGCGGCGACGCCGTCCCGCGCGAACGCCTCGGAGGCGGCCTCGACGACGAGATCGCGATAGGCGGCGTGGCGCGCGTTCTTCGCGTGCTCGCGGGCCGCGGCTCGGCGGCCACCGGGGGAGGGGGAGGCGCTCGTCATAATCTGATATTGACAGATTAGAATCAGATTTCAATCCTGGATCGACCGCATTTCTGCCATCGTCCGGGGACGCCCCGGGGCGTCCGCTCCGCGGCGGCCCCACGCGGGCGATGAGGAGGGGCCATGCCCGACGTCGACGAGCGCCTGCAGAGCCTGATGGACGGCTCCGCCTGGGACGAATTCTGTGATCGCCTGAAGCAGGTCGGGCGCCACGTCCTGCGCCCCGAGGTCCCCGCGGACCCCTTCACCCGGGCCGAGGGCTACCGCTACCTGACCCGGGTTCTGCGTTCGTCCTTCGACATCTTCACCGAGCATGCCGATCCGGAGTTCCCGGTCATCTACCGCCCCTGCGACGAGATGGTGAAGTACGGCGGGGACGATCCGGACAAGTACCTCCAGAAGTGCGCGCTCTCCGGCGCCTTCGAGTACCGGATCCGCGGCCATCGCGGCACGATCCAGTCCGTCAGCTTCCTGACCCAGGGCAGCAACTTCGGGCAGGGTGGGACGATGCTCCCGACGGGCTTCCTCGACACGGACGGGCTCGAGGTCGCGGACGACGGCACGTTCGAGATCATCGTCAGCACGAAGGAGCACCCTGGGAACTGGCTTCCGATGACCGACGAGACGCAGGTGCTGCTCATTCGGCAGACCTTCGGCGATCGTTCGAAGGAGACCATCGCCGAGCTCGAGATCGAGTGTCTCTCGGCGCGCGAGATCCCGGATCCGCTGGATCCCGCGAAGTTCGCCGAAGGGCTCGGCTCCGCCGTCGGCTTCCTCGACGGCACGGCGAATCTCTTCTGTGACTGGGCGGCGCGCTATCAGGCGCACCCGAACGAGCTTCCCCGGGAAGATCCCGAGATCACCCGTCGCGTCGGTGGCGATCCGGCGATCGCCTACTTCAACTCGTACTGGACCCTGGCCGAAGGCGAGGCACTCGTGGTCGAGCTGGATCACGTTCCGCCGTGTCGCGCGTGGAGCCTTCAGGTCTGCAACTACTGGATGGAGAGCCTCGACTACCGGTACCACCGGACGAACGTGAACAAGGACACCGCCCACGTCGAGCCCGACGGCTCCGTCCGGATCGTGATCACCGAGAAGGACCCCGGCTGGCCGAACTGGCTCACGACCGCCGGCCACACGAACGGCACCTTCCTCTTTCGCCTGACCGGCGCGGAGGAGATCGTCGAGCCGAGGACGCGGGTCGTGAAGGCGAGCGAGCTCGCGTGAGGGGCGTCGCAACGGCGGTGCTTCCGTTGCTGGCCCTCGCGCTCTCGGGCTGCGCCGAGGATCCGTCCTGTGAGCCGGCGACGAGCGGCGGGCCGGCCAGCGAGTGGCCGAGCTACGGGAACGACTCCGGCGGCACCCGGTACTCGCCCCTCGCGCAGATCCGCTCGGAGAACGTCGCCTGCCTCGAGGAGGTATGGCGGTTCGAAACGGGGGATCTGCCGGGCGCGCGCGGCGGGCAGACGCGGTCGCCCTTCGCGTCCGAGACCACGCCGATCCTCGTCGACGAGACGCTCTATCTCTGTACGCCGACCAACTTCGTGATCGCGGTGGACCCGGCGACCGGGGAGGAGCGCTGGCGCTTCGATCCGGGGTTCGACCTCGACAGTCGATACGGCAACCAGCTCGTCTGCCGCGGCGTTTCGAGCTGGCGCGACCCGGCGGCCGACGAAGGCGCGACTTGCGGGCGTCGGATCTTCACGGCGACGAACGACGCGCGATTGATCGCGCTCGACGCGTCGACCGGCGACCCCTGCCCGGGCTTCGGCGAGGCTGGACAGGTCGACCTGAACCCCGGCGTCGGGCGCCAGGACTGGAAGGGCGAGTACCAGGTCACCTCGCCGCCAGCCGTCGGACGCGACGTCGTGGTGGTCGGAGCGGCGATCGCGGACAACAAGCGGACCGATGCGCCGAGTGGCGTCGTGCGGGCCTACGACGCGCGGACGGGCACGCTCCGGTGGGCCTGGGACCTGCGCTCGCCGGGCTTCGTCCCGACGACCGAGAACACGAGCGAGGCCGGCTACGCGCTCGGGACGCCGAACGTCTGGGCACCGATGTCCGTCGATCTCGAGCGTGATCTGCTCTTCGTGCCGACGGGGAATCCGGCCCCGGACTACTATCGGGGCGATCTCGACGTCGACTACTACGGAAGCTCCGTCGTCGCGATCCATCTGGCGAGCGGCGAAGTCGCCTGGCGATTCCAGACCGTGCACCACGACCTCTGGGACTTCGACGTTCCCGCGCAGCCGACCCTCTTCACTCTGCGTCGGGACGGGCGCGAGATTCCGGCCCTCGTCCAGGCGACGAAGATGGGGATGCTCTTCATCCTCCATCGCGAGACCGGCCAGCCGCTCTTCCCCGTCGAGGAACGGCCGGTCCCACAGGTCCGCGTCGCGGGGGAGGCGCTCGCGCCGACGCAGCCCTTCACCGTCAAGCCAGCGCCCCTCGTCCGCCATTCGCTCTCGCCCGACGACGCCTGGGGACTCACGCCCTTCGATCGCGCGGCCTGTCGCGACGCAATCGCTGCGCTCCGCTTCGAGGGGATCTACACGCCGCCGACCCTCGAAGGGACCCTGATGGTGCCCGGCAACGCGGGCGGGCAGAACTGGGGCGGACTCGCCGTCGACGAGGAGCGCCAGCGGATCCTGGTCAACCAGCAGGACTTCCCATGGAAGGTCGCCCTCGTCGAACGGAAGGACATGCCGGAGGACCTGAAGTTCTCCGGCGAAGGCTACGTCGAGCTCCAGCCCATGAAGGGCACGCCCTACGGCATGACCCGCGAGATGATCACGTCGCCCCTCGGCGTGCCCTGCAGCACGCCGCCCTGGGGCACGCTCGCGAGCGTCGACCTGAGTTCCGGCGACATCGACTGGCAGGTTCCGCTCGGCGGACTCCGCACCCTCGCGCCGCTCCCGATTCCCTGGGACCTGGGCGTGCCGAACATCGGTGGGCCCCTCGCCACGGGGGGCGGTCTCGTCTTCATCGGCGCCGCGATGGAGAACCGGTTCCGCGCCTTCGACGCCGAGACCGGCGACCTTCTCTGGGGAACGGACACGCCCTACGCCCCGATCGCGACGCCCATGACCTACCGCGTGGGCGGGCGTCAATACGTGGTGATCGGCGCGACCGGCTATGAGCGCGTCGGCCTCCCGCCCGGCGACGTCTTCATCGCGTACGCGCTCCCGGACGAGGGCGCGCCCTAGAAGTCGTGCCGGAGGATCAGGTCGAGGCCGGCATCGCCGGTCGTCGAGACGCTGCTGCCGACGCTGATCAGATCGTTCACCCGGTACTCGACGCCGACCCGGTCCGCCGGTTCGTCCCCGAGCACGTGCACGTACCGCAGGTAGAGGTTGGGCTGCAGGTACTTTCCGAAGCCGAGCTCGCTCGTGTTGCCCTCGTCGTCGGCGCCGATCTCGATGGAGTCGACCGGCATCGCGTCGCCGAGCAGCTCGCGCAGCTCGCGCTCGGCGACCCCCGCGACCAGACGCGCCGCCGCCGCGTCCATCGCGCCGCTCTGGCTCGCGCCGACCTCGTCCGCGGGGCGTCCGAAGATCAGGTAGGCCAGGACGTCCTGCTCGCTGCGCTCGGGTTCGGAGCGCAGGCGGACGATCGGGGACGAGAGGCGGCCCGTCACGTCGACGATCGCGACGATGTCGCCGGTCGGCAGACGAGCCTCCACGTCGAGGACGGGATCGACCTCCCGGTCGCCGACGAGCCGGACGCTTCCTCGGCGGACCTGGAAGCGGCGCCCCTGGAGCGTGTACGTGCCGTTGACGACCTCTCCCTCGCCGAAGACCCGCAAGGCCTCGCCTGGGCGGGAAGCGATCCGGGCGTTTCCCTTCACGTAGAGATGGGCGCCCTGGCCGCGGATCCGCGCGCCTTCGGGAACCTCGAACTCGACGTCGATGAAGGACGAAGTGACGAAGTCGTCGGCGCCGGGCGCAGACTCGACGAGCGCGTCGCCGGCGGCCGCGGTCAGGCGGATCTCTCGAAGGAGAGGATCCTGGGCCGCGGGCACCCGCACCCGTACACCGGGCAGCGTCAGTCGACCCTCGATCTTCGGTCGCGCCAGGGACCCCGAGAGCGAGAGGCGCCCGTCGACGTCGGCGTGCAGGAGCGGCGACCGGGAGACCGGCAGGTTCAGCAAGGCGAGCTCCGCGTCGATCGGCAGGCCGGCGTCGGGGGCGAGGTCGACGAATCCCGTCAGTCGAGCGCCCGCCTCGTCGTCGCCCAGACGCAGCTCGCGGAGCTCCAGCCTCGATTCGTCGAGGACGGCCAGGCCGTCGAGCGGGGCGAAGCGTCGGCGGAGGAGGGGAACGGTGATGCCGGCGTCCGCGACCTCGAGGCGGCCGGAGAGTCGCGGGCGTCCGTCTTCGAGCCGTCCTTCGAGTCGTCCGCGGAGCTCTCCGGCGGGATCGCGCAGGGTACGAGGGATCGCGGGAGCGAGCAGCGCGAGATCGAAGCCGTCGAGCTTCGCCACGAAGGTGGTCTGGTTCAGGACGGCGCCGCGGATCCGCTCGGGATCCGACGGCACGAGAGGCAGACGCGCCTCGATCTCGATCGGGGTCGCCGCCGCCATCTGGACGACGAGGCGCGAAAGGGTCGCCTTCGCCTCTTCGTTCGTTTCCCAGGAGAGGGAGACGTCGTCGAAGCTGCGTGCCGCGAGCGTCGGGGCCTCGATCGTCCCTTCGCCTGCGGTGAAGAGGACGCCGTTCCGGGCGTCCAGGCGGGCTTCGAGAGAGAGGCGTCCGCTCAGGGGCGGGGGAGCTTCGAGGTGCGCGGTGATCGCTTCGATCGGAAGCGCGCGCAGCACGAGAGCGACCGAATCCGGCGTGCCGGCGCGACCGTCGGCCGTCAGTACGATCGCGGCGCCCGGGTTCGGTCCGCCGTCGGTGGACCCGGATTCGACGGGCCCCTCGGCGTCGAAGTCGGTGGACACGGATTCGACGGTCCCCTCGTCTTCGAAGTCGAGCGCGAAGGCCAGGTCGTCGATCTTCCAGCGCTGCGAAGCCTCGAGCGTGAGGGAGGCCGGCCGCTCCAGACGGATTCGCGGGAACCGCGCCGATCCGGTTCCGGTCTCGAGTCGTGTCAGGTCGACCTCGATCCGATCCGGGGTGGCTGGCGCGCGCGTTCGTCCGGCGAGGTCGAGCGAGCCGAACGACGTCGTGTCGACGATGACCTCCTCTCCGCGAAGCTGCGCTTCGACCCGCAGACCATCGCCCTCCGCTTCGGTTCGGCCGTCGAGCGTGAACGCGCCCGAGAACGGGGTGGGGACGGCGCCCGACTGCGAGACGAAGGTGCCGTCGAACGCCGCGCCGAAGGTCGCCCGTCGGCCGACGGGATCGATCTCGGCTTCGATCCGGAGCGGGACGGAGGGAGCGCGTGGATCCGGTCGGGGAGACCCCGTCGCCCAGGCCAGCGCGTGGAGCCGGGCCGGGGCCGTACCGTTTCGCCGGAGCGAGACCGCGAGGTCCGTCGGCGCGAGGTCACCGAGGGTGAGCCCCCGCGCGTTCACCACGACGGCGCCGCTCGGCGCGTCGATCGGTCCGTCGAGGTCGGCCGTGAGCTCGAGCGTTCGACCGCGCAGATCCTCGACCTCGGGAAGGAGCGCTCGAGTCCACACGCCCAGGTCTTCGACCCGCGCGGCGACGGATGCGTCCTCGAGGTGCGTCTGCGATGCGGTCCCGGAGAGCGTCGCCTGGAGCCCCCGGGCGTGGGAGAGCGTCGCCCCTTCCACGAGAATCCGGCCCGCGTCGACGCGCGCCCGGGCCTGGATCTCGAGCAGGCCGGGGGGCAGTGATCGACCCCGAATCGGCGGGAGTCCGTCGATCGCGGCGTCGACCGTCAGGCGGCCATCGAGCGCGTCGCGCTCGAAGATCGTCGGCGCATCGAGCCGGAAGCCTTCGAGCTCGCCTTCGATCCGGGCGCGACCGAGGAGGTTCTCCGCGCGAGGGACCCAGCGCGCCAGCGAGCCGAGGTCGTCGACGCGCAGCGCGAATCGCACGGGGCCGGGCGTCCCGGTCGTCCCCTCGACGGTCGCATCGAGGGTGAGACCCGGGCCGCGCGCTTCGAGCGTGGTGGACAGACCGCCTTCCGCCGTGAGGCCGACGATGATTCGCGCGGCGTCCAACGCGGGCAGCGTCGACCCGACGCGCATCGCCTCGACCAGCTCGAGCTCGAGGTCCGCACGCTCGACGGGCAGGCCGACTTCCGTGTCGGGGCGGATTCCGGTGGCCTCGGCCTCGACGGCGAACACGATCCGATCGGCGCCTTCCGCGCCGTCGTTCGGGTCGCTCGCGTCCGTGGACGTCGCAGTGAGGGCGATCTGCGAATCACGAATCGCGAGTCGCCGGACCAGGATCGGGGGGAGCGCTTCGGCGTCCGCGGCCGGCGCCGGCGGCTGCCGGTCGGCAAGGCGATCGAGCACATCGTCGAGCGTTCGCCACCGCCCGTCCGCGTCGCGTTCCAGGGAGAGCCTCGCTCTCTCGACCTCGATTCGTTCGATCCGGAGCTCGTCGTCGAGGAGCCATCGCCAGATCCGCCATTCGGCGCGCACTCGATCGATCTCCGCGAGGGGCGCGGCCTCGGGGCCGATCCGGACGCCGTGCAGCTCGAGGCCCCGGCTCGCGCGACCGTCGACCCGATCGACCGCGACTTCGAGCCCGAGCTCGTCGCGGACGATCGACAGCGCGGCGTCTCGCAAACGATCGCGTTGGAAGCCGACGTCGATCGCGATCACGATCACCGTCGCCGCGACGATCGCCGAGAACACGAGCCAGCCGAGCAGGGAGAAGAGTCTTCTCATCAGAATGCGTGCCCCACGGACAGATGAATACGCCACGGATCCGTGTCGCGCGGCGGGTTCAGCAGGAAACCGACGTCGAGCCGGAGCGGGCCGACGGGCGTATCGACGCGGAGGCCGGGCCCGGCCGCGGCGCGCAGCGCGCTCGGGTGGAACGCGAAGGGACGGGACCGGACGTCCCCGGCCTCGACGAAGCCCACGAGCGCGAAGGGGCCGTAGACGCGTAGGCGCAGCTCGGTCCCGAGCTCCATCCGCGAGAGCCCGCCGATCGGGTCGTTCGCCGCGTCCTCCGGGCCGAGCTTCTGGAACCCGAAGCCTCGGATCGACTGCGTGCCACCGGAATAGAGTCGCCGCGTGAGAGGAACGTCGTCGCGCGAACCGTCGATCGGATCGAGGGTGGTCGCCGCGGCGCGCGCGGCGAGGACGACGGGACCGAGGGCGCGATAGGCCCGAAGGTCCAGACTCCATTGGTGGTAGTCGAGGTCGGAGCCGAGCGGGAACCCACCGAGCTCGGCTTCGAGGGTCGCCCGGAAGCCGTGGCGCGGGTCGAGACGGTCGTCGACGCCGTCGTAGCGGATGCCGCCGAAGCCATTCACGATCACGCTGTCTTCGGGGCCACGCACCGCGGGCGAGGTGCTGATCTCGAAGCTCAGGATGTCGGACAGCTCGTAGCCGAGTCCGCCGAAGACGGTGACCGGCCCGTCGCGACGGAGCGCGTGCGAGACGATCCCGCTCGCCCCGGTCACGAAGGCCTCGTATCCGGGACGCGCCCGACGCAGGGCGGAGACCGAGAGGTCGACCCGCGTCTTGGGACCGAAGAAGTGCGGCTGCCCGAGGGTCCCCTCGAAACCGACGTCGAGGAACGAGCCGAAGGCGCGGAGCCGAAGCCTTCGCGCGTCGCCCAGGAAGTTGCGCCAGTCGAGGGACACCTCTGCGCGGGGGCCGTCTTCCCTTCCGTAGCCGATCGACGCGCGCGCCGACCGGGGCGGCGCTTCCTCCAGGAAGATCTCGAGATCGACGACGCCGTCGACGCGGGCGCCGTCTCCGCCCTTCGGCTCGCCGACCACGACGCTCCGGAAGAGCGCGGTCTCGATCAGCCGTCGCTCCGAGTCGCGGAGCATCGAAGCCCGCAGGACCTCACCTCGCTCGAGCCGAAGCTCGCGCGCGACGACGTGCCTCGAGACCCTCTCGAGGCCAGTGAACGAGATCGCACCGACCGTCGCGCGTCGGCCGATCCGCAGCTGCCAGTCGACGCGTGCAGAGAGGGTCTCCGTCGAGACGCTCGCTCGACCCTCGATCCGCGCGAAGAGGAAGCCCATCTCGGCGCAGGCGAGCAGCAGCGCCTCGCGTCGCTCCCGATAGAGTCGCGTCCCGAAGCGCCCCTCGTCGCGCGGCTCGACGATCGCCTGCAGCGCGGTCCGTTCGGCGTCGGAGAGCGGTCGCGCCGCGTCCGCCGGCTCGACGATCGTGAGGTCCCAGCCGTCGAGTCGGGTCGCCGGTCCCTCGACGATCGTGAGGTGGACGTCGACGCGCTCCGCCGAGCGGCTGGGCGCGAGCGGGACGACGTCGGCCTGGATCTCCGCTTCGAAGTGGCCGACCGAGCGGTACAGATCGCGGATACGGTCCAGATCGTCTTCCAGCGTGAACGGATCGAGCCGCGGGGCGGGGCGCCAGAACCGCGGGTCGAGCGCGGCGCGTTCCGAGGTGACGATCTGCTCGGCGATCTCGGACTCCTCGAAGAGGGTCAGCCCGTCGAAGCGGAGGTGCTCGATGATCGGGCCGGACGGCGCGGAATCATCGGTGCCCCCGGTCTGTGCAGGCGCCCCCTGCGGGAGCAGGATCACGACGAGCACCGTCACGAGGGACAGGACTTGCTTCCTCGCTCGGATTCCGACCGCCGCGGGCGTGGGGCCGCCGCCCATCCTGGACTCCTCGACCGGGTCACCGGGGCGACGGTCCTCGTCGCGAACGGCCGCTGGATGGTCCGCTCTCCCCTTCTCGTTTCGTGCCCTGCCCATGATCATGCCGTCGCGGCGCGATTCGTCACCGAGCGGCGTCGCCCGGTTCGTTCTCGTCCTCGGAAGCGCCGGGCGCGGAGAGGGGGGCAGGGACGGGCTCGAGATCGATTCGGACGCGATCGGGCTGGATCGAAGCAACCCCCACGCCGTCCACGTCCTGGACCATCGCCGTCTCGAGGTTGAACGTGCGTCGGCCCATCCGCGCGAGGTAGGCGTCGATCTGGACCTCGAGTCCGCCTCGCTCGGCGAGCAGGAGGGCTCGGCGCGGCCCGCGCACGACGAGCGTCGCCTCGGTGGGATCGCTCGCGACGAACCGCAGATCCGGGGGCAGGTTGTGGACGACGATCCGTCCGGGGATGGTCCGCTCGACGATCTCTGCGCCGGGCACGACGAAGCCCCAGAGGAGCAGTGCCGCGGCCAGCGCGACGGCGATCTCGCGCACCTCGCGGCGATGGTGGAGCGGGAGCGGATCGTCTTCCCTGGTCTCGACGGTGAGCTCCTCGAGCAACGCCTCGGCCCCGGGCAGCCTTCGCAGGACCCCTCCTTTCGCGACCGAGATCGTCCCGCGCTCCTCGGAAACGATGACGATCGTCGCGTCGCAACGTTCCGAGAGACCGAGACCCGCGGCATGGCGTGTTCCGCCCGGTCCGACCTCCGAGTGGTTCGCCGAGAGCGGGAGATGCGCAGCGAATCGTTCGATCGTGTCACCCCGCAGCACCAATGCGCCGTCGTGTCCGGGAGAGCTGCTGTCGAAGAGCGAGAGGAGCAGCGGTTCGCTCGCGCGACCGCCGAGGGGGACGCCGCCGGTGAGATGGAGGTCGACGGGGTCGAGGCCCGGGACGACGATCAGCGCGCCCGTGCGCGCGGAGGCCAGTCGAGCGACGGTCCGGACGAGGACGTCGGTGGCGGGCACGGGAGCGGACCGGCCGCGGCGGTCGGGTCGGAAGCTCCCGAGATCCTCGAAGAGTCGCCGGAGATCCTCCTGGAAGACGACGACGAGGACGAGGATGGCGACGGCGGCGAAGCCCTGCAGGAGGAGAGCCATCAGCGTGAGGTCCAGCGCCCGGACCAGCAGGAAGAGGGCGGCCAGAATGGCGCCGCCGATCAGTGCCTTCCGTGCGCGCGTACGGACGACCGTCCGATAGAGCAGCCAGAGCACGCCGGCGACGAGCAGGATGTCCAGGAGGTCGAGGGGGCTGGGAAGGACCATCCGCCGGATGCTAGAGCCGCAGGTCGACGCCGACCATCAGCTGGGCGCTGGGGTCTCGATTTCGTCGCCGCTCGGTCGTGATGCCGTCCCCGTCGGACAGCTCGATCTCCTCGTCGACGACGACCCCGACCCGACCGCGCAGGCGCAGGTGCGGTCCGATGCGGTGGAGGAGGCCGAGATCGATCCGGGTCTGTCTTCGCTGCAGCGTTCCGTCGCCCGCACCCGCGGGAGGATTGCCGCGTTTGTCCAGCCGGTACTGCGTGCTGTCGGCGTGCCCCCCGATCGAAAGCTGCGTGGTGTCCGTCGCGTCCCACTCGATCGTCGCGCCCAGACCGCTGGACTCGACGGCAACCCGCGGATGGGGGCGCACGACGATCCGGTAGACGGGAGAGAAGCGCGCGCGTCGATCGTCGAGATCGGCGCCCAGGCCGAGGCCCAGACGCAGGCGCAGCCAGCGCCCACGGCGATACGTCGCGGAGAGACTGCCCCCGATCTGCGAACCGTCCAACACGTTCGCACCCCGCTCGTGCCGCGCACTCCACCCCGCGAGCGCCTCGAGCCCGAAGCCGCGCGGCAGGTCGAAGCGCGTCCCGAGACGGAGCCCGGAGTCGTAGAAATCGGTGAAGTCTTCCTCGCGACCGGATCGGGAGACGAGGAACGCATCGTTGCCGCTCACGCTGAGACGCTCCCAGGCGAAGCTCGGCGAGATGCCCAGGCTGACCCGTCCATCGAAGAGCGGCGCGCCGGCTTCCAGTCCGACTTCGGTCCGCGTCCAGGCGAGACGGGATCCCTCGAATTCGCCCGTCGAGAGCAGATCCTGCCGCAGCCGGACACGGAGGCCGGCGGCGCGCGCGCGCAGCAACTCCCAGAGGCCCGTCAGTCCTTCGGTCCGCTCCGTGACCTGCGCGCGGGACGGGCCGCGATCCTGCGCGGCGACGAGCCCGGGGCAAGCGAGGACGACCGAGAGACCGATCGTCGCCAATCCGACCGATCGGGATCGCCTCGCCGGAGTCCTGCGGACCATCCGGGGTCTCCTCGCGACCTCGTCGCCTAGCGAGGCCCGCTTCCGAGCCATCCGCGCTTGCGGAAGTACAAGACCATGCCGATGGCCACGATCGCCATGGAGCCCATCAACGTGGGGTAGCCCATGCGGATCTTGAGCTCCGGCATGTACTCGAAGTTCATCCCGTAGATCCCCGCCATGAACGTGAGGGGGATGAAGATCGCGCCGACGAGCGTGAGGAGCTTCATGACTTCGTTCTGTCGGTGGCCGAGGGTCGCGAGGACGGCGCTCATGAGATCGGTCGCGACGTCCCGGGCGGCGTCGAGGCGACCGAGGATCTGGCGCGCGTGGTCTTCGGCGTCCTTCAGGAAGACGGCGGCGGCCTCGGGAACGATCGCCGAATCGAGGTGGGAGAGCCTGTACAACGCGTCGACCTGGGGGCGCGCCACGCGCCGGAGAGCCGTGATCTGCCGTTGCAGGCCGTGGAGCTCGGCGACGAGGTCGGGCGTCGGGTCGTCGAGGATCTTCTCTTCGAGGCCGTCCAGGTCGTCCGCGATGGCGTCGACGATCGGGTAGTACTGATCGACGAGCGCATTCGCGAGGGCGTAGGTCAGCTGGGCAGGGCCCCCGCTGCGTTCGAGGCTCCGCGGGTTCCGGATCCGCTCGCGCACGCCGTCGAAGAACGCGAAGTAGCGCTCCTGGAAGGTGACGATGTAGCGCTCGGAGACGAGGATGCAGACCTGCGGGATGCCGTCCGCGACGGCGAAGGGACAGAGCGGCGCGCGGAGGACGGTAAGGATGTGCTCGGGATATTCGTGGGTCTTCGCGCGCTGGGGGATGTGGACCGCGTCGCCGAGCGCCAGATCGTGGATCCCGAGGATGTGCGCGACCGCGCGTAGCCGTTCCTCGTTCCCCAGGCCCTGGATGTCGATCCAGGTGGTGTTGTCGGTGTGCGTGTAGGGCTCGAGCTCGGTCGGGTCCTCGACTTCGCTCTCGATGAGCGTTTCGCCGCTGAACTCCATCAGCCGGATCTTCGGCGGCGGCGAGCCCTTCGGAACGTTGAGCTCGCGAACGGCGAGGGACTCGACGGTCGGATCGATCGGGTTCATGAGTTTTCTCCTGGATCGGCGGCGTCCGATCGCGTGGCAGGGGAGTGTGGAAGGGCATCGTCGCGGAGCTCGACGATCCGATTCGGATAGCCGAGCGGAATCCGAGCGCGTTGGAGGGCGAGGGCGACGTCGCGGTGGAGTCGATTCCTCATCTCGAGGAAGTTCTCGCGGAGCGCCCAGGCCGAGAGCTGGACCTCGAGGCCCGCTTCGCTCCAGCCGTGGAAGATCACCACGGGGGCCGGCTCGCTCAGGACGATCGGTGCTTCGGCGGCGCCGAGCAGGACGGTCTCGAGCGTCTCGAGGTCGACGACCGGGTCGACGCGGAACCGGAGGTCATGGCGCCGGATCGGGAACCGCGTGTAGTTGACGACCTCGGACTTCATGACGGACTCGTTCGGGATCCGCACGAGCAGGTTGTCGAAGGTCCGGAGGCGGATCGAGAGGGTGTCGATCGACAGGACGACGCCGGTCGTGCCGGCGATCTGGATCGTCTCCCCGACTTCGAAGGGGCGCTCGCCCAGCAGGAAGACGCCGCTCACGAAATTCGACGCCGCCGTCTGCGCCGCAAAGCCGATCGCGACCGTCAGGAGGCCCGCGGCCCCGAGCAGGACCGAGAGCTCGATCCCGACCTGGTGGAGCGCGCTCATCGCGAAGAGACCGGCGATCCCGTAGGTCACGACCCGCTGGAGAACGAGCGTCCGGTGGTTCCCGAGCGGGTCGCTCAGCGCGCGGGCGAGGGTGACGCTCGCGAGCCGCGCGAGCACGAAGCCGAGCAGGAGCAGACCGAGGGCGAGCAGCAGCGTCCCGGGGTCCGAGACGAGGCCGGGGTCGGTTTCCTGAGTGATCGCTTCCGGGTCCATCGCCGCCTGCGTTCACGCCCTCGATGGGGCGCGGAGTTCGGGGTGCCGAGAGGTCGTGCCTAGAATACGTCCGCGAGCAGGCGCCCGAGGCCGCCGGCCGGCGCCGTCTCTCGCGCCGCCGCGACGACCCGTCCGTCGACGGCGTCCTCCGGTGCGCCCGGTACGATCCGCGATTCCGACTCGTCGGTCCGGATCGTGAGCTCGATCCGCTCGGTCCACAGTCGATTCGTGCCGGTCGCGAAGACCGCCAGGTAGGGGACGGCGAGCATGAGCCGCTCGAGCGCGCGCGGCTCCCGGCTGCGGTTGTGCACGACCACGGGCGTCAGGACCCGATGGGGGCGGACGGGAATCTCGTCGAGCTGTTGTCGACACTGGGTCCGATTCGCATAGCCGGCCTCGCCCGGCCCGGTCGTCGGGCCGATCCAGATGTCGCGCGGCCGGAGCGTCGGGACCTCGAGCGCGGTCTCGCCGTCGATGCGGACGTCGAGCCAGAGCGGCGTGCTCACGAAGAGCGTGACGGTCGTCGATTGCGGGACGACGAACGGGTCCGCGGGCAGGCTGACGATCGGTCGGTCGGCGGTTCGCGGGAGCACGGCGAGCCCATCGGCGTGGGACGATCCGCCGATCCGCTTGACCGTGGACCAGCCGTCCCCCTCGTCGGGTGCGGTCCCCTCGGAGAGCGTGCATCGGTCCTCGGCCGCGGTCGGGACCTCACGATGACGGAGTCGCCACTCGTGCGATCGACGCTCCGCGGCGAGCTCGCTCGGGCCCAGGGCCAGCGTCCGGCAGCAGTCGACGTCCACCTGCATCGGACCCCACCAGGGATCCGCTTCCGACGGCCGGGCCGAGCTCGATTCGGGGTCGACAGACACGTCGCTCGTATAGCGAACGCTTCGGTGAAGTGCTGCCGTCCGGCGCCGCTCGCCGCGGGCGTGGTACGAACGGGCGTGCGCGACGGATCTGCCGTATACGAGCAGCAGCGAGGTGCGCCTCTTCGAGCAGGGCGCTTCGCGCTGCGGCACGTCCTCATGGACGTCGCCCGGGAGGAGGGCGGGGCATGCGAGAGTCGACCGGCGAGGCCGGTGCCGTGAGGGGTCGAACGAGTCGGAGTCCGCGTGAACGGCGTGGCGGGAAGTCGATTCGGCGTCCGCGTGAACGGCGTGGCGGAAGATCGGTTCGGTTCTGGCTCGGGCTGGCGACGCTCTTCGTGGCGATCGCCGCGAGCGGCGCGAAGTCGTCGGACCACGACACGGCGGACCCGCTTGCCCTCGACGCGATCGAGTCACGGCTCGCCGAAGTCCGGGCGGAACGCGAGGCGACCACGGCCACAGGCGAGATCCGGGAATCCCTGCTCGCCCTCGAAACGCTGCTGTTGGAGGAGAAGGAGCTCGCCGAGCGTCTGAGCGACGCTTCGCAGGCCGAGGCGCCGTCCGCATTCGCCGAAGCGGCGCCGTCGATCGGCACGCTCGCCGCTCTCCATCTCGAGCGCGTCGCGCTTCGCGAGGAAGCCTCGCTCGGCGAGGCGGCGCTCGCCGAGGCCGAGCGAGAGCGATCGCTCGCGACCGAGGAGGCCGAGGCGCTCGAACGGCAGCTGGGGACGCTTCGCGAACGGATTTCCTCCGAGTCCGGCGCGAGCGAAGCGAAGGAGATCCGGCTCGCCCGGCTGGCGATCAGACTCGCCCGCGAACGCGTCCACGAGCGAACGCTCACGCTGAGGAGTCTGCGCGCGAACCGCCCGCAGCCGGCGCGGCTCGAGGCGATCGACTCACGGATCGCCGAAGTGACCGCTTCGCTTCGGCGTGGGGAGGCGGTCGAGCAGGGGACGGAACGGAGCACCGTGGCGCTCGAGACGGCGCTCGTGCGCGAGCGGGAGCTTCGTGCCCGAGAGCTCGCTGGTCTCGCGCTCCGGATCGAGGCCGTCGAGTCGCGATTCGCGTCCGGTGGCGGGAGCGACGCTTCGCTCCTCTCGGCAGCGGACGCACTTCGCGCAGCCCGGGACGGCCTGCAGGGCGCGCTCGAGGTGCTCGACGCGCGCCTCGAGCGGCTTCGAGACCGCCCGACGCTCCTCGCGCCGTGGGAGCGGATGCTGCGGGGTGCGCTCTCGAGCGACGAGCAGGACGAGGCACTCGCGAACGTGCGGTCCCGCCTCGCGGTGATCGCCCAGACCGCGAGTCGCCTCGAGGTCCGGATCGAGGCTCGGCAGCGGGCGCTCGACGCGCTCGACCGGCGGATCGAGGAGAGCACGCCTTCGCCCGTCGTCGCCGAGGCGCTCCTCGTCCAGCGCGCGAGCGCGCGTGCGCTGCAGCGCGCCGAGGTCGCAGCGATGTCCGAACTCGAGGACGAGCGTTCGCTGGGCCAGGCGTGCCTCGAGGCGCTCGAAGGCGATCAGCTCGATCCGGCGCGGATTGCGCGAACGGCGCTCGAGCGTGGACGGGCGATCTGGCGCTACGAGCTGGCGACCGTCCAGGAGAGTCCCATCACGCTCGGCGCGCTGATCACCGCGCTGGCGATGCTGTGGGTCGGAGTCTTCGTCTCGCGCCGGTTGTCGCGCTTCCTGGCGGGCGCGATCGCCCGCCGCCTGCGGATCGATGCCGGTGCGGCGCACGCGATCGAGACGCTCGCGTTCTATCTCCTGGTCGCGAGCTTCGCGCTCTTCGCCCTCCGCTTCGTCCACTTTCCGCTGACCGCCTTCACGGTCGCCGGCGGTGCGCTCGCGATCGGTCTCGGCTTCGGCAGCCAGAACGTGATGAACAACTTCATCAGCGGGCTCATCCTGATGCTCGAGCGCCCGGTCCGCGCGCGCGACACGGTCGAGATCGACGGAACCTACGGCTCGATCGAGCAGATCGGCGCGCGAAGCACCCGGATCCGTGCGAACGACGGTCGGCAGCTGATCGTCCCGAACAGCTTCTTCCTCGAATCGAACGTGGTGAACTGGACGCTGTCGGACGACCTGATCCGAACGAAGGTCGTCGTCGGCGTGGCCTACGGTTCGCCCACGCGCCTCGTCGCGGACCTGATCTCGGAGGTGGTCCGGAACGAGCCTGACGCGCTCGAGCAGCCGCCGCCGATCCTCCTCTTCGACGAGTTCGGCAACGACGCGCTCATCTTCGAGATCTATTTCTGGGTACAGGCGCGGGCGCCGATGCGCCTCAGCCAGGTCGAGAGTCGCGTGCGTTTCGCGATCGACGACGCCTTCCGGGAGCACGGGATCGTCATTGCGTTCCCGCAGCGCGACGTCCACCTGGATGCGCCGCGGCCGCTCGACGTCCGCCTCGTGCCGGGCGAGGCGGAGTCACACGAGGGGTAGGCGAAGCGCGGCTCGCTCGGCGGGCGTGCGCCCCGGTCGATCGGACTCCCAGCCTCCGATGGGGCCCCCGGGCGACGGAGGGGGCGCTCCGCGCGGGCCTCTCGGCGCGTCTCTCCGGCCGCTGCGCAGCACGTGCCGTCCTGGTACTGGTATGTGGATTGCAATTCCGGCTCACGCCGACGGTCGCCTGCCTCGCGACCGCAGGCGAGGAGACCCAATGGCCCGAGACCTCTCGGACGCCCCGCTCTTCGGGGGCTACACACCGCTCGTCGACACGTGGGACGAGTTCTTCACGCCCGACGGCACACCGCATCCACACGCCGGTACCGTGGTCGAGCAACTCGAACGCCTGGGTCGGCGCGAGTTCCGCGCACGGCAGCGCCTGGCCGACGCGACCTTCCTGCGCGGCGGTATCACGTTCTCGGTCTACTCGGATCGCCGCGGCGCCGAACGGATCTTCCCCTTCGACCTGATTCCGCGGGTGATCGACGCCGCGGCGTGGGAGCGCGTCGAGCGCGGCCTGACCCAGCGCGTCCAGGCCCTCAACGCCTTCCTGGCCGACGTGTACGACGAGCAGCGCATCCTCGCCGAGGGCGTCGTCCCCGCCGACTTCGTGCTCGGCGCGAAGGGCTATCTGAAGGAGATGCGGGGCGTGCGCGCACCCGGCGGCGTGCGCGTCGCGATCGCCGGGATCGACCTGATCCAGGGACCGGATGGGGAGTACGTCGTCCTCGAGGACAACGCCCGCACGCCCTCCGGCGTGTCGTACGTGCTCGAGAACCGCGCCGTCATGAAGAAGGTCTTCCCCGGCGTCTTCGCCGACTCGAACGTGCAGAGCGTCGAGGAGTACCCGCTCCGACTCGTCGAATCGCTGGGCTCGCTCGGGCCGGACGGAGCGGACCACGAGAGCATCGCCGTGCTCACGCCCGGCGTGTTCAATTCGGCCTACTTCGAGCACAGCTTCCTGGCCCGCCGGATGGGCGTGCCGCTCGTCGAGGGCCGTGACCTCTTCGTCGACGACGACCACGTGTACGCCAAGACCACCCTCGGGCCCCGTCGGATCGACGTCCTCTACCGTCGGCTCGACGATCCCTTCCTCGACCCGGAGGCCTTCCGCAAGGACAGCCTGCTCGGCGTCCCGGGACTCGTCCGTGCCTATGCGAAGGGGAACGTCGCGCTGGCGAACGCGATCGGGAACGGCGTGGCCGACGACAAGGGGATCTATCCCTTCGTGCCGGACATGATCCGCTTCTACCTGAGCGAGGAGCCGATCCTGCGACAGGTCGAGACCTACGTGTGCGCGAGGGAGGAGGACCGCCGCTACGTGCAGGAGAACCTCTCCTCCCTCGTCGTGAAGTCGGTCAACGAGGCGGGCGGCTACGGCATGCTGATCGGTCCGCAGGCGTCTCGACGCGAGCTCGCCGAGTTTCGGGCGAAGATCGACGCGGACCCGCGCAACTACATCGCGCAGCCCCGCATCGAGCTCTCCACCTGCCCGACCTGGACCCGCAAGGGGATCGCTCCTCGCCGCGTGGATCTCCGGCCCTACGTCCTGACGGGCGCCAACGGAACCTGGGTGCTGCCCGGCGGCCTGACCCGCGTCGCCCTGGTCGAAGGCAGCTACGTCGTGAACTCGAGCCAGGGCGGCGGCTCGAAGGACACGTGGGTGCTGCGCGGCGCGGACGCGCGCCCGCCCGAAGGGGAGGAGGCACGATGATCTCGCGGGTGGCGGAAAGCTGCTTCTGGCTCAACCGATACGTCGAGCGCGTCGAGGTCCTCGCGCGGATCCTCGGCGTGAACGCCGCGTTCCAGCTCGATTCCGGTCTCGACGACGAAGCGTGTTGGCGCCCCGTCGTGATCGTCGTCGGGCAGGAGAAGGACTATCTCGAGCGGGTCGCGCCAACGCTCGCGGACGGGTCCGAGGGCGAGATCGTCCAGGACTATCTCACGTGGGACGACGACAACCCGAGCTCCCTCCGGTCGTCGCTCCGCCTGGCGCGTGAGAACGCCCGGACCATTCGCGAGACGATCAGCCTCGAGATGTGGGAGACCCTGAACGATCTCTGGGTCTGGCTCGGGGAGCGCGAGGCGTGGAAGCTCTACCAGAAGGACCGGGCCGCGTTCTACCTGCGCCTGCGCAACCAGTGCCTCCTCTACCACGGCGTGGCGCGCAACACGATGCTCCACGAGGATCCCTTCGAGTTCATGCGGCTCGGGACGGCGCTCGAGCGAATGGGACAGGTCGCGCGGGTCCTCGACATCAAGCACCACGGCGTCGCGGAGGTGCACCACGTCGAGGAGTCGGCCGAGGAGATCGCGCAGTGGCTGGCGATCCTCCGGTTCTGCTCGGGCGTCGAGCCCTTCCTGAAGCGTCACAACGCGGCGCCGTCGGGTCGCGCGGTCGCGGAGTTCATGCTCTTCGACCCCGCCTTCGCGCGATCGGTCCGCCACAACGTCGATCAGCTCTGCGAGCTGCTCGGACTGCTCGCGATCGACGCCGACGAGGGGGTCGGGGTTCGCGCGCTCTCGCTCGCGCACGAGATCCAGCGGGGGCTCGAACGCGCGACGATGGATTCGGTGCTCGAGCAGGGGCTCCACGAGGTGCTGACGCAGCTCGTCGAACAGTCGGCGGAGCTCTCGGACGCGATCTACCGCGACTTCCTCGACCCGGTGCCGGTCGAGGCGGTGATTCAGGCCGAATCGCCGGCCTGAGCGAGCGCGCTCGCGTCCGGCAGGGCCGAGGCGTCGAGGCGTTCGACGCGGACGTCGATCGCGAGGGTCTCGGTCCCGCCGCCGCGGTAGATCGTGCCCGAGGTCGGGGTCGCGTCCCGGTAGTTCCGGCCGCATGCGACGCGGACGTGATCGAGGCCGATCTGGACGCCGTTGGTCGGATCCAGGCCCTGCCAGCCGACCTGCGGCACGTAGGTCTCGACCCAGGCGTGGGACGCGTCGGACTGCGCGGTGTTCACGTAGTCCGCGCCCGTATGGACGTATCCCATGCGATAGCGCGCCGGGACCTGGAGCAGGCGGGCGAGGCAGATCATCAGGTTCGCGAAGTCCTGGCAGACGCCACGCCGTGACTCGTAGACCTCGAAGGGCGTCGTCGCGTGGGTGGTGGATCCGCTGACGTACTCGAAGTCGCGAAAGAGGGTCCGGTTCAGGTCGAGCAGCGTCGCCACCAGGTCCCGATCGTTGCGCTCGGACAGGGCGGTGGCGAAGGACGTGAGCTCGCGCAGCTGCGATTCGGGGAGCTCCGGCGGGAGCAGATAGGCCGACAGCATCTGGCGCTGCCAGGGCATCCACGACATCGGCAGGGAGAGCGGCTGGCGCCCGGCCCGCGACTCCAGGGAGGGCGCCGCCGAGACGAGGATCGTCGCCTCGCTCCGGATCGAAAGGCGGTCGAAGGGCTCGTCGATCTCGAGCCCGAGGGCGGCGTTGCCGAAGACGTCCTCGTACGCGATGCGCGGCACGTCCGGCTCGACGACGAGGCGATGGTCGAGGACCTGCTGGGTGCGATCGGAGAGCGGCCGCAGGAGCAGACGATGCGAGCTGCGCTCCACCGGCTGCTCGTATTCGTAGCGGGTGTCGTGGACGACGCGGAGGAGACGCTGCGTCTCTCCTGGCGCGTCCGTCGGGTCGCTCGCGACCCGACCGTCCGCGAGCGCCACGCGGTCGTTCGGGCTCGTGCCGGGCGGTTCGGAGGGGGAGCCGGCCTCGGTCGGTGCGCTCGACCAGCGGATCGAGCCTCGCCGCGCGATCACGAGCTCCCCCGGCGTCAGGGCTTGCCACGGGTCGAGGCTCATGGGGGTGCTCGCGAAGGCGAGCAGCGTCCGGTTCGGGTCCTCCGGCGCGTCGTGGGAGATCACCAGCCCGGCAGCGGCGAAGTCGGTCCGCCCGTGCGGCGGGATGCGGCGCGTCCAGAAGAGCTCGCCCGTTCGATGCGCGTCGTGGTACACGGCGACGTCGACCCCATCGGTGAGGATCGCGTTCAGCTGGCCATCGGCGTTCAGCTCCCGGAACCACGCGTGCAGCGACTCCGGCGGCACGTCGGCGAGGGAGCGCTACCGCTTCTCGTGGAGTCGCGACAGGATCAGGCAGAAGGCGTGCTCGCTGTCCGTCATGCCGAGCGGGTCGAACGCGGGATCGTCGCGGAGCGGGAAGCGCGTCGACCACTCGGACGCGAGGTCTCCGTCGTGCGCGAAGATCCACTGCCGCCCGCCGTAGCTCCGCACGAAGGGCTGGGCATCCTCCTGCTTGCGAGGTCGGCGGTGACCGCGCAGGTGGGCGAGGAAGAGGGTCGAGCGGAAGCGGTGCCAGTCCCCCAGCACGGGGCCCACCGCTGCGCCGCCCGAGGAGGTCGGGTCCTTGATGACCGACGCGCCCCGTTCGCTCGAAGGGTACCAGCCCACCCCCCAGCCGAAGAGCTCGCCGGGCGTCGGAAGGTTCTCGTTCCCGTTCGGGGCGAGGGGGGCGTCGAAGCGGATCGAGGGCGACGCGTCGGCGTCGAAGCAGAGCCCGACGAGCTCGCTCATCGGCCCCGTCCCGTCGCGACACGGCGCAGATCGAGGGTCATCGGAAACTCCGGGTCGGGCTCCCACGGCGCGGGTTGCATCGCGCCCGGGGTGTGTCCGCCGCTCTCGAAGCGCGCGAGTCGCCGACCCTCGGCTTCGAATGCGTTGACCGGGAAGCGTTCGTGGTTGCGTCCGCCGGGATGACCGACGTGATAGCGCGCGCCGGCCACGGCACGTCCGGACCAGGTGTCGACGAGGTCGAAGGTGAGCGGGGAGTGGACGGGAATCGTCGGATGCAGGCAGTGGGCGGGCTGCCACGCCCGGTAGCGCACGCCGGCGACCGCTTCGTCCTGCCGGGCCGTCCGGTGGAGCGGGACCCGGATTCCGTTGCAGGCGAGCACCCAGCGGTCGCCGATCAGGCCGGTCGTACGCAGCTGGAGCCGCTCGAGGGAGGAGTCGACGAAGCGGGCGGTACCGCCGGTCGTGCCCTCTTCGCCGAGCACGTGCCACGGCTCGAGCGCCTGCCGGACCTCGACTTCGACGTCGTCGTAGCGGAACGAGCCGAAGCGCGGGAACCGGAACTCGAAATGCGCCCGGAACCACTCGGGGTCGAAGTCGAAGCCGTGCTCGCGCAGGTCCTCGAGGACGTGGAGGAAGTCGACCCAGACGAAGTGCGGGAGCATGAAGCGATCGTGCAGGGCCGTCCCCCATCGCGTGAGCGGCGAGGGCCGCGGGGCTTCCCAGAAGCGCGCGATCAGCGCACGCAGCAGGAGCTGCTGCACCAGACTCATCCGCGCGTGCGGGGGCATCTCGAAGGCCCGGAACTCCACGAGGCCGAGGCGCCCCATCGAGGAGTCGGGCGAGTAGAGCTTGTCGATGCAGATCTCGGCGCGGTGGGTGTTGCCGGTCACGTCGACGAGCAGGTTGCGCAGACACCGGTCGACCAGCCAGGGGGGCGGGGCGGGGGCCGCCGCATGCAGCTGGGCGAGCGCGATGTCCAGCTCGTAGAGCGCATCGTGCCGGGCCTCGTCGACGCGCGGGGCCTGGCTGGTCGGGCCGATGAAGAGTCCCGAGAAGAGATAGGAGAGCGAAGGATGGTCGATCCAGGCTCCGAGCAGGCTGGCCAGCAGGTCGGGCCTCCGCAGGAACGGGCTGTCGAGGGGCGTCGGGCCCCCGACCACCACGTGGTTGCCGCCGCCGGTTCCCGAGTGGCGTCCGTCCAGCAGGAACTTCTCGGTTCCCAGCCGCGCCGCGCGCGCCTCCTCGTAGAGGACCTGGGTGCGATCGACCAGCTCCGTCCAGCTCGCCGACGGATGGACGTTCACTTCGATCACGCCGGGGTCCGGCGTGATCTTGAAGTGTTCGATGCGCGCGTCGGGGGGCGGGGGATAGCCCTCGATCCGAACGGGGACGTCGATCTTCTCCGCCGCCCGCTCGAGCGCCGCCACGAGCAGGACGAAGTCGTCGCCGCTCTCCACCGGGGGCAGGAAGGCGTTCAGGTGTCCGTCTCGCGACTCGAAGACGAGGGCGGTCCGGACCGGACTGCCGCCGGCCGCCGTCGAAGGCCCGTTCGGCGGGGGCGCCGGGCTCCCTCCGCGACCGCCGCGCGTCGGGCGCTGCCGTAGCGGGACCGGCAGCGCCGCGAGATGCCGGGTGGGGTCGGCGGCCATCACGTGCGGGTAGCGGCTCTCCGGAAGGAAGGGCAGCGCGTCGAGGGGCAGGCGGAACCCCGCCGGCGAGTCGCCGCTCACGAGGAAGAGTCGGCCTCGGCGCGTCGGCCACGCCTCGCTCCGCCAGGCCCGCCCCTGGTCACGGGCATTCCAGGCCTGCACCGGGAGGACGAAGGCCGCGGGGGTCTGCGCCCCTTCGGACAGCGTGCGCGCGAGCCGCGCGCGCTCCGCCGGCGCATCGAGGTCGGCCCGGCTCGGATCGAGACCCACCGGCAGTCCCGCTTCGGTCTCGAGGAGGACGAGCGGATCCTCGAAAGCCGGGACCGCGAAGTCCGGTTCGATCCCGAGCTCCTCCGCCGCCTGGCGCGCGAAGGCTTCGGTCTGATCGAGGGTCGGCGGGCGCGGAGCACGTTCGTCGCCGAGCAGGGCTTCGTTCCGCCAGAGCGGGACGCCGTCCTCGCGCCAGTAGACCGAGAAGGCCCAGCGCGGAAGCGCTTCACCCGGGTACCACTTGCCCTGGCCACAGTGGAGGAGCGCGCCGGGCGCGAAGCGCGAACGGAGACGTCTCGTCAGGTCCTCGGCGAGCGCGCGCTTGTTCGGTCCGATGGCCTCGGTGTTCCACTCTTCGCCCTGCATGTCGTCGATCGAGACGAAGGTGGGCTCTCCGCCCATCGTGAGGCGGACGTCGCCTGCGTCGAGGCGTGCATCGACGGCGCGCCCGAGGGCGTCGACGGCTTCCCACGCGTCGTCCGAGTAGGGCTTGGTGACCCGCGGCGTCTCGGCGATCCGCTCGACGTGCATCGCGTGTTCGAACTCGACCTCGCAGGGCTCGAGTCCGCCCGAGATCGGCGCGGCGGAGCCGGGAAAGGGGCTGCAGGCGACGGGGATGTGCCCCTCGCCGGCGAGCAGGCCGGAGGTCGGATCGAGCCCGATCCAGCCGGCGCCCGGGAGGTAGACCTCGGCCCAGGCGTGGAGGTCGGTGAAGTCGTGATCGGTTCCGGAGGGGCCGTCGAGCGAGCGCACGTCGGGCGTCAGCTGGATGAGGTATCCGGACGTGAAGCGGGCGGCGAGACCGAGGTGACGCAGGATCTGGACGAGCAGCCAGGCGCTGTCGCGACAGGAGCCGCTCTTCGTCGTGAGCGTCTCTTCGGGGCTCTGGACGCCCGGCTCCATGCGGATCAGGTATCGGATCTCGCGTTCCAGCCGCTGGTTCAGGTCCACGAGGAAGTCGACGGTCGGTCGCTTCGCGGTCGGCACGCCCCGAAGCCAGCGGCGGAGGACGGGCGGGGCGGGCTCCTTCTCGAGGAAGGGCGCGAGCTCCTTTTCGAGCGCCGCCTCGTAGTCGAAGGGGTGGTGCCCGGCGCTCTCCTCGAGGAAGAAGTCGAAGGGGTTCCGGATGGCGAGCTCGGCGACGAGGTCGACCACCACGCGGAAGGACGTCGTCGGCTCCGGCACGACGACGCGCGCGAGGAAGTTGCCCTGGGGATCCTGCTGCCAGTTCAGGAAGTGGGACTCGGGCTCGATCCGAAGGGAGTAGGCGTGGATCGGCGTGCGCGCGTGCACGGCCGGCCGCAGGCGGATGCTCTGGGCACCGAGTCGGACCGGTCGGTCGTAGCGGTAGCGAGTCTCGTGATGGAGGGCGACTCGGATGGCCAAGGCGTCGTTCCTGGTCGGCGCGGGAGCGCGTGGGTCGGGGGCCGCGTCGAGCGCGCCCGGGGTCGTGCTGGGCCTCGCTCGATTGCAAGCCGGGGACCAACTCTGCGACGCCAGGCGGCGCCTGGGGCGGTCTCTGGCGCGCGATTCGGAGCCCGGGGTCGAGGATCGGAGTCGCTGCACCCGACCGGATCGTCGCTCGACACCCCGATCACGTTTCGAGCGGGCATGCGACTTGCTAACCCTGCGGGCGTTGCGTTCGCGCGAGGCGGGAGCGGCGGGTCCGGAAGGCCACGGAAGGCATGATCGACGCGGTTCCCGGGTCGGCCTGGACCGTGTCCGTCGTCTTCGCGATGGTCAGGGCGACCACCGCACGTTCGAGGCCGGGCGCAGCGTGACGACGGACCTTCGTCCGGTGGGGTGACGTACGACGATGGATTTCGAAGCCTTGATTCCTGCCGAGATCGCCTGGGCGCCCTTCATCTGGGCGGGCATCGGTCTCTGCCTCATCCAGTCGGGCCTCTTCTCGGGACTCAATCTCGCCCTGCTCGGTCTCAGTCGGCTACAGCTCGAGGTGGAAGCCAAGGCCGGGAGCGCGGAAGCCGAGCGGATCCTGGCGATCCGCTCCGACTCGAATTTCCTCCTGACGACCGTGCTCTGGGGCAACGTGGGCGTGAACTGTCTGCTGACGCTCCTCTCGGACAGCGTCCTCGCTGGCGTCGGGGCCTTCCTCTTCTCGACGGTCGGGATCACGATCGTCGGCGAGATCGCACCGCAGGCCTACTTCTCCCGGAACGCGATGAAGATCGGCGCGGCGCTCGTGCCCTTCATCCAGCTCTACCAGAAGATCCTCTTCCCGGTCGCGAAGCCGACGGCGATGGTGCTCGACCGGTGGCTCGGAGAAGAGGAAGTCTCGTATTTCCGGGAGCGCGAGCTCCGCGAGGTCATCCGGCACCACATGGAGGCCGACGACGCGGATCTCGAGAAGACCGAAGGACGCGGCGTCCTCAACTTCCTCGTCCTCGACGACCTGCCGGTCCGTGAGGAAGGCGAGCTGGTCGATCCGCTGAGCGTGCTCTCCCTGCCGGTCGCGGTCGATCTCCCGGTCTTCCCCGACTTCGAGGCGGGCCCGGACGACGTGTTCGTCACGGCGGTGCAGGCGAGCGGAAGGAAATGGGTGATCGTGACGGACAGCGAAGGAGAGCCGCGCCTGGTCCTCGACGCCGATGCCTTCTTGCGTGAGACGATGTTCGCCGCCGAGCCACCGGATCCGTACCAGTTCTGCCACCGCCCACTCGTGATCACCGACGTCGACACGCCACTCGGGACCGTCATGCGAAGGCTGACCGTCGAGCCTCAGTTCAAGGGCGACGACGTGATCGATGCCGACGTGATCCTCGTGTGGGGCGAAGAGCGGCGGATCATCACGGGCGCCGATCTCCTCGGTCGTCTCATGCGCGGGATCGCGCGGCGACGCGAGGCGTCGAAGGCCGTCACGTCGGGACGCGTCGTCGCCCAGGACGAGGAGGGGACGCCGCCCGACTGATCAGGCGCGGAAGTCCTCCTTGCGGAGCTCGTATTTCTTCATCTTCTGGTGGAGGGATCTCGGATCCATGCCGGCGCGGGTCGCGGTCTCGCCGATCCGACCCCCGGTCGCCTCGAGCACCCCGCGCAGATAGCGGATCTCCGCCTCCTCGAGGACGGTCCGGCGGACTTCGGCCCACGTCCGCTCGTTCCACGAGGCATCCGGCTGGATCGGGCCCGCGACCTGCTGCGGATCGAGGGACGCGTCCCGCGCCGCCATCAGCTGGATGTCGACCGCGAGGTCCTCGACCTGGATCTCCGGCCCGGGACACATGATCACGGCGCGCTCGATCGCGTTGGCGAGCTCGCGGACGTTGCCCGGCCACGGATAGCGGCGGATCGCTTCGAGGGCCGGCTCCGCGATCCGCTCGGCGGGGCTGCCGATCGCCACCCGGTAGTGGTCGACGTAGCTCTGGGCGATCTCGGCGAGATCCTCGGCGCGGTCCCGGAGTGCGGGCAGCGTGATCGAGACGACGTTCAGGCGATAGTAGAGATCCTCTCGGAAGCGCTTCTCCTTGACCTCCTCGAGGAGGTTCTTGTTCGTCGCCGCGATCAGCCGCACGTCCACCGGAATCCGCTTCTCCGAACCGACGGGGCGCACCTTCCGGTCTTCGAGGACCTGGAGGAGCTTGACCTGGAGGTGGAGCGGCATCTCTCCGATCTCGTCGAGGAAGAGCGTGCCCTTGTGCGCCAGCTCGAAGTAGCCGCGCCGCGCCCGGTCGGCGCCCGTGAAGGCGCCGCGCTCGTGGCCGAAGAGTTCCGCTTCGAGGAGCGACTCGGTCAGCGCGCCACAGTTCACCGCGATGAAGGGCCCCTTCGCGCGCGGGCTCTCGTTGTGGATCGAGCGCGCCAGGAGGCCCTTGCCGACACCGGTCTCGCCGAGCACGAGCACGTTCGCGTCGACGGCGGCGACGCGCTTGGCCGACACGAGCAGCCGCTTCATCGTCTCGCTGCGCGTCACATAGTCGCTCAGGCGATAGTCCTCGTCGGGGACCGCGAGCAGGCTCGACCGGCTCTCCTCGAGGCGGCGTTCGGCGACGGCGGCGAGGGACTCGCCGAAGAGGTCGCCGGGAAGGTCGGCGACGACCACGCCGTAGGCACCCGCCGCCACCAGCTCCGCGCGGAGGGCTGCGTCGTCCTCGTCGATCAGGACGATGATCTCGGGGTGGTCGGGGAGGTCCCGCAGAGACCGGATCAGCTGCGTCGTCGACTTCGGCGCGAGCTCGTGCTCGAGGATCACGAGATCGAAGGGCTCGGCGGCCAGCTTGCGATGGACCTCCTCGAGCGAGCCGGCTCCGCGCACCAGCGCATCGACGTTGTCGAGGGCGTTCTGGATCGGCGTGCGCGGGGCGGACGAGGTTGCGATCAGGGTTCTGAGCAGCACGCGCGGGGCCTCTCGACGTCGGAGAGCGGCGGAGTGTCGCGTGATCGCGAGTGCCCCGCAAACGCGTCGCCCGAGGGGCAGCGGCCGGCGCGCATTCGCCGGGGAAGCCGGAATCGGAGCGTGCGAAGCCGACGCGGGTCGGGATCGGAGCGACGAGGCCCGATCCGCGCGAGGACGGCGCGACGACGCGGGTTTCGCTTGGCACGCAGGTTGCTCTCTTCCCCGCAGCCAAGGCGATGCAGCGACGTCGGGTCCGATCGATGCTGCCGGAGTCCCAACATGGAGAGTTCGCCTCACGAGGTCGATTCGAGCAGGCCACCCCCCGTGGCGCCGAAGCCCGAAGACGCAACCGCGTCGACGGGGCTGCCGCGACCGACGCGGCCCCCGCGGCCCAAACGCTGAACACGGCGGTCTGCTCAGGGCCCGCTCGAGGTCTCCTCGGGCGGGCCCGTCCCTTCGAGGCGATGGGAGGCGAGTGGAGGCGAGTCGAGGCGGGCACGCGGCGCGAGGTGGAGACGCTCAGATGAGCGCGTCCACCTCGAGGTCCTCTCGGAACGCGTCGAGCTCCTCGACGACGCTCTCGAGCGCGTCGAAGGTGGCGACGTGGAAGAGGGCGTCTCCCTCGTTCGCGAGAGGCAGGTTCGTGCGGCCGATCAGGATGCCGGCCACCGGGGACTTGATCTCGTAGGCCGACTCGCCGAGCGGGTCCGTGATCTGCCCGAGCACCTGCTTGCGTTCGATCGTCGCGCCGAGCCGGAGCTTCGTCGCGAGAATCCCCGTTTCGGGCGCGCGGACCCAGACGCTCTTGTGCGCGATCACGTCGGTCGGCGCCTTCGGCGGGGTGGACGTTCGGGCCGGGAGCATCCCGAGGTGGCGCATCACGGCCGTGATCCCGCGAACGCCGGCGCGAATCGAGACCTCGTCGAAGCGAAGCGCCTCGCCCGCTTCGTACACGAGGACCGGGATGCCGAGGTCGTTCGCGGAAGCGCGCAGCGATCCCGGTCGGAACGAGGAGTTGAGGATCACGGGGGCGGCGAAGGCGCGCGCCATGTTCTCGACGACCGGCCCCTTCAGGCGGGCACGGATCTGCGGCAGGTTGGTGCGATGGATCGCCCCCGTGTGCAGGTCGATGCCGTGGGTGGATCCCTGGACGAAGTTCGAGAGGAACGCGTCCGCGACCCGTCCGGCGAGAGAGCCCCGCTCGGATCCCGGGAAGCATCGGTTCAGGTCGCGTCGGTCGGGCAGATAGCGCTGGTGCGAGACGAAGCCGTAGACGTTCACGACGGGCACGGCGACGAGCGTGCCCCGCAGCTGCTTCAGCATCGGGCGCGCGAGCAGCCGCCGAAGGATCTCGACGCCGTTGATCTCGTCGCCGTGGAGGGCCGCCGAGACGAACAGGCGCGGACCGGGCTTCCGCCCGTGGAGGACCACGGCGGGGATCTCGACGTCGCCGGTCGTGATGCGCTGGGCGACCTTGACGGAGACCTTGCGTCGCTCGCCGGGGGCGATCGTCTCGCCCGCGATCGTGATCGGCTCGCTCATTCGCTCTCGGATCCGATCGGGCGGGCGCTGCTCTCCTCGCGGGTCCCGTCTTCGGCCCCCGCCGCCTCGGACCCGCCGAGCTCCGGCGGCGGCACGGGCGCCACCCCCGGTGCGGGCGCGACGACGGCGACGGGCTCGTCCCCCATGAGCGCCGACGGGGTTTCCTCCTCACTCGCGATCGGAACGGAGGCGGCGACGGCCGGGGCCGACTCGGCGACCGCGTCGGCTCCGCTCGCGGGGAGCGACGTCGAGCGCTTCTTCTTCCGGCGCCGCTTCGGGCCGCGGGGCGCGAGGCTCTTGAGCGTCAGCGTCTTGCCGAAGCAGAGGAGCGTGTCGCCGGGCAGGATCTCGCGGCTGCCCTTCGGGTTCGGAATCGAGACGGGGCCGCGGTGGATGCTGAGCACGACCACGTCCCGGTCTCGCAGGCCGGTGTCGGTGATGGCGCGGTTGGCGAGCTCCGACTTCTCGTCGACGGGGACCTCCAGGACGCCGTAGCCGCTCTGCAGGGTCAGGCGCTGCCGGATGTCGATCTCCGGGAACAGGACCTCTTCCTCGATGAGCTCGATGACCGCGCCCGCCACGTCGACGCCGGTCGCCGCCTCGATTCCCTCGAGCCCCGGCGAGGAGTTGATCTCCATCAGCTTGGGGCCGTCCTTGCCCTCGAGCATGTCCACGCCGGCGACGCGCAGACCCATGATCTGGGCCGCGTGGAGGGCCGTCCGCTCGAACTCGGGATCGAGGTCGACGGGCTCGGCGATCCCGCCGCGGTGGACGTTGCTGCGGAACTCGTCGCCCTGGGCGACCCGGCGCATCGCGGCGACGACGCGGTTGCCGACGACGAACGCGCGAATGTCGCGGCCGCGGCTCTCCTTCACGAATTCCTGGATCAGGACGTTCTGGTTGGCGGCGCCCTGGAGGACCTCGATGATCGACTTCGCGACCGAGGCCGTGTCGGCGAGGATCACGCCGATGCCCTGCGTGCCCTCGAGCAGCTTGATGACGACGGGCGGGCCGCCCATGGCATCGATCGTGGGCACGATCTGATCGAGCTCGTGGACGAAGGCGGTCTTCGGGATGCCGATCTTGTGGCGGGAAAGGATCTGCATGGACCGCAGCTTGTCCCGCGAGACGCTGATGGCCTGCGAGCTGTTCAGGCAGAAGACGCCCATCTGCTCGAACTGTCGGACGACCGCCGTGCCGTAGAGGGTGATGGACGCGCCGATGCGCGGGATCACGGCGTCGTAGTGGGAGACCGACTTGCCGCGGAACGTGAGGTCCGGCTCGCCCTCCTCGTTGTCGATCGCGAACTTGAGGGTGTCAAGCACGCGCGGCTGGTGGCCGCGCAGCTTCGCGGCTTCGTGGAGCCGGCGCGTGCTGTAGAGGTTCCGGCCGCGGGAGAGGATGGCGATCTTCATGTGGATCCTTCGAGAGAGGGGAGCGCGACCGAGGAGCAAGTCGCGTGCCAGCGTTCGGCGGGATCGAACCGGGGGCGAGGTCGGCGGAGGTGATCCGGGACGCGCCACCGCGCTCGGGCGGGTGACAACCTACACCCGATCGGGCGGCTCGGCTCCGATCGGCTCGGCCCCGCCCGGTTCGCCGGCCCCGTCCCCCCGCGCGCGCCGCGTCAGCCGGCAGGGGACATCCGCCGCTTCGAGCGCCGCCCGGAGCGGGTCGAGATCGACCCGGGCCCCGCTCCGAACCGGGCCGGGAAGCCGCGCCAGCCAGGCCTCCCGTTCGAAGCGCTTGACGCGAAGGACCCGGAAGAGGGCCGATCGCTGGGTCGGTGCGATCGCCTCCGCGCTCGCGGAGATCACGAGCTCCCAGGTCCGCCGGGCCCGCTCCCGCTGCGCCCGTGCGTCTGCCTCCCTCGAACGTGCGTCGTCCTGCGCCATGGCGATCCGTCCCGGGCCGCGTGCTCCCGATGATCGGTGAGTCCGCCGCATCATGGCACGGCGATTGCTCTCTGGCTTCCCAGACCCGGTCACGCCGAGTCGGTCAGCCCAGGAGGGACGATGGACATGAACGGTCCCGTGCTCGTCGGAACGGATTTCTCTTCGTCGTCGAAGCGGGCGACCGACCTCGCGGCGGCGCTGGCCGCCCGCCTCGGCCGTCCGCTCGTGGTCGCCCACGTCTGGAACCCGAATGCCCTGGCCAACGTGCCCTTCTCGGGCGAGATCGACCTCGCGCCGGTCATGACGGCGGCGCGCGACGGCGCCCGCCAGGCCCTCGACGAGGAAGTCGAGCGGGTCCGAACGAGCGGGGGCGAAGTCCGCCCGCATCTGATCGAAGGGGCGGCTTCGCGCGCCCTCGCCGAGCTCGGTCGCGCGCTCGACGCCGAGCTCGTCGTGATGGGACGACGCGGCAGCGCCGGGCTCGCGCACGTCCTGCTCGGCAGCGTGAGCGAGCGCGTCGCTCGCATCGCGGATCGCCCCGTCCTGGTCGTCCCCGACGGTGCGGAGGTGGCGCCGGTCCCCCGGCGGCTGCTCGTCGGCGTGGACTTCTCCGGGGCCGCGCGCGAAGCGGTCGATGCCGCCCTGCGCTTCACCGCCGAGCTCGGCTGTGGGCCCCCGGTGCTCGTCCATGCCTACCAGGACGAGCGGGCGGAGTGGCTCGCGAGCTGGAGCGAGACCGGGCGGGTGGGGCTGTCGCGCCCCGACGGGTACGACCTGGCGCACTGGGTGGAACGCACGCTGCCGGAGGCGAGCCATGTCGAGCTCGTGTCCGTCGCGGGCGCCGTGGAAGAGCAGCTCGTCGCGACGGCACGAGCGCACGAGGCGGACTGGATCGCCGTCGGGCTTCAGGGGCGCACCGCGCTGGCCACGTTCCTCATGGGGACGACCACCCGAAGCGTGCTCGAGCTCGCCGACCGGCCCGTGCTCGTCGTGCCCGGCCGCACCGCACCGGACCGCGAAGCCATCGACTGAGACGCGGACCGCGGACCGCGGGCCAGCGGGAGCCGCACGAGCAGCGCGTCGTCGGAGACGCCGCTCGTGGGCGCCGGCGCGGCCTTCTGCGTGGCGCGGTCCCGTCGAGCGCGGATCGACTCGAGTCGCCGCGTCTTCTCGTCGTGGAAGAACGCATCTTCGACGGCGCTTCCGCGTTCATCGGCGTACTTCCCAGGGGCCAGGTCGTCTCCTCTCGTGCCGGGCAGGGGGCCACCTCCGAATCGGGTGCTGCGAATCCGATCCGCGACAGAGGTCCGCGCCCACCGCGAGGCCGTCCGCGAAGCAGTGCGCGAGAGGGCCGGAAACGCCCGAACTCGACGACCTGGCGTGGCCCCCGCACGCGGCGCCGCGCGCATCGTTGGCACGCCCGTTGCACTCCTCGCGGTCAACGATCGGTCACGTCCCCGCGTGGTGCGTGACCGATCCCAGCGACCGCGACGCCGCGTGAGGCGTTCGCGGTCGCGCAAGGAGGACTCGGAATGTACGGACCCCGTGGTGCCGGCTCTTCGCGGAGCTCGGACGATCTGCACAACGAAGACGCCTTCCTCGTGGAGGACGAGATCGGTCTCTATGCCGTCTGTGACGGGCGGGGCGACGCGCCTGGCGGTGAAGTCGCCGCCTACCTCGCGATCGATGCCGTCTCGCGGTACCTCGACGGACTGCTCCGATTCGAAGGGGGGAAGAGCGGCGGACGCCTGGCGGCGACGCTCCCGGCGGACGTTTCCTGTCGGACCGTCGAGGCCGCCGTGCGCTACGCGCTCGAGACGATCCTCGAGCGCACGAGCGACCGGCCGGATCTCGAGGGCATGGCCACGACCGTGACCGTCGTACTGGTCCAGCGCGGCCGCGCCTTCGTCGGTCACTTCGGAGACAGCCGGGCCTACCTCGTCCGCGGCGACGATCTGGTCCAGCTGACGACGGACCACGAGTGGACGGAAACCGAGAGCGTGCGTTCCGGCGCCTCCCGTAGCGGGATCGACACCTTCAGCATCGAGACCCGCGTCGGCGACACGTTCATCCTCTGCACCGACGGCGCGGAAGGCGAGGTCGTGATCGGCGACCTCCTCGAAGCGATCCACGGCTACTCGCCGCGGCTGATCGCCTCGCGACTCGTGGCGGCTGCGCAGCGTCACCGACCCGACGAGGACGCGACGGTCGTCGTCGTGCGGATCCGCGACGACCTCGAATTCGCCCGAATCGGCTCCACGGGGCCGGTGGGTCTCGACGGCTACGCGCGCGCCCGCGTGCACCGGCCCTACGCGCGAGCGTCGCGCCCGGCCGCGCCCTTCGAGAACCTGATGGACCGGACTGCGATCTCGAACGCCCCGACCCCCTCGCGGCGAAACGAGACCGCCTAGGTCGCAGCGCAGGCGCGACGCAGGGCGAGCGGAGGACTATTCTCGGCCTTCGGCCCCCCACACGCTCGGAGTGCGGATGAGATCGAAGACCGTGGTCGGATGGAACGAGAACGTGGACCTCCCCGAATGGGGGATCAAGCGTCTCGGCGCGAAGGTCGACACGGGCGCGCAGACCAGCGCGCTCCACGTCGAGAACGTGGAGCCGATCGGGCGCGGCCGCATCCGCTTCGACGTGGTCGTCCACAGGGTGAAGCGGGATCGCCACTTCCCCGTGACGGCCCGGGTCGTGCGTCGCGCGCGCGTCCGCTCGAGCAACGGTCACTACGACGTTCGGTACTTCGTCGAGACCACGGTTCGGATCGGGCCCGTCGAGAAGACGATCGAGATCAGCCTCGTCGATCGCGGCAAGATGGCGCATCGCATGCTCCTCGGGCGGTCCGCGCTCCGCGGCGACTTCGTCGTCGACGTCAGCCGCAGACACGTGCTCGACAAGCCGAAGCGGAAGGCGAAGCAGAAGACGAAGACGAGCAAGAAGCCCTCGTCGAGCCCCCCCGCCGGCCGACCCGTCGCCCGCGCGGCGCGAGAGCGCTGAGCCCGCCATGTCGGAGACACGCTGGGACGAGATCGTCGAGCTGCTCGACGAAGGAGACGTCGGGGATCTCCGGGAGCGCTTCGCGGAGTGGAGCGAGTCGGACCGGACGCACGCGGCCGCCCACCTCTCCTCCGGCGACCTCGCGCGGCTCTTCGATGCGCTCGACGTCGAGCAGGCCGCCGACCTGGTCGAGGACCTGCCCGATCGTCAGGCCGCGGACGCGATCGGCGAGGTCGAGCCCGACGCCGCCGCCGAGATCCTCGAGGCCCTTGCGAGCGACGAGCGCGCGGACGTCCTGGCCGAGGTCGACGAGGAAGAGCTCGACGCCATCCTCGAGGCGTCGACGCCCGAGACGGCGGACGACATCCGCACGCTGCTCGAGTACGACCCGGAGTCCGCCGGCGGGCTCATGCACACCGAGTTCGTCTCCATCCGGGTGGGCGCGACCGTCGCCGAGGCGGTGAGCGAGATCCGCTCCGCCGCGGACGTCTACGCGAAGTTCTCGATCCAGTACCTCTATGCGGTCGACGCCGACGGACGCCTCGAGGGGGTGGTGCCGCTTCGCGCGCTGCTGCTCTCGCCGCCTTCGGCGCGGGTTTCGCAGGTGATGATCGAGAAGCCGCTCGCGCTCTCGATCGACGACGATCTCGATCATCTCTACGAGACCTTCGAGGAGACCGCCTTCCTGGGCGCGCCCGTGGTCGATTTCGACGGGGTCCTCGTCGGCGTCGTAGAGCGGTCCGCGGTCGACGAGGCGACCCTCGACCACGCCGAAGCGGACCACATGAAGTCGCTCGGCATCTCGAGCGGCGAAGAGCTGCGCTCCATGCCGCCCCTCGAGCGTTCGCGCCGCCGGCTCGCCTGGCTCTCGATCAACATCGTGCTGAACCTGATGGCGGCCAGCGTGATCGCGGCCTACGAAGAGACGTTGCAGGGGGCGATCGCCCTCGCGGTCTTCCTGCCGATCATCTCGGACATGAGCGGCTGCTCGGGAAACCAGGCGGTCGCGGTGAGCCTCCGGGAGCTCTCCCTCGGCGTCGTCCGTCCCGGGGAGATCGGGCGCGTGCTCGTCAAGGAGATCACCGTGGGCCTCGTGAACGGGCTGGCCCTCGGTCTCCTGCTCGGCGCGGTGGCCCTCGCCTGGAGGGGCGACGCGACCCTCGGCCTCGTCGTCGGACTCGCCCTGGCGATCAACACCGTGCTCGCCGTCTCCATCGGGGGCAGCGTCCCGCTGGCGATCAAGCGTTTCGGCTGGGATCCCGCGCTCGCGTCGGGGCCGATCCTGACGACGCTCACCGACGTGTGTGGCTTCTTTCTGACGCTCAGCTTCGCGAGCGCGGTCCTGGTCTAGGGAGGTCTCGATGCTCAAGCGGACGTTCTCGGGTTGCGACGAGCCGGTCCCGGCCGGACTCGACACCTCGACGGGGGAGACCCGGTTCTCCAGCGTGCCCGGGGACGGGGAGGGCGCGGAGAACGAAGACGCCGCCGGAGTCTGGGAGCTCGCGCCGGACGTGGTCGTGCTTGCGTTGGCGGATGGCATGGGCGGCGGGCCGGAGGGCGGCGAAGCCGCTTCGCTCGCGATGGACTGCCTCGACGATCGGCTGGATCGTTGGAAGGTCGGGGCCTCGCTCCGCCCGGCGATCCTCGACGCGTTCGAGGCGACGAACGACGCGCTCTGCGCAGCCGGCAAGGGCTCCGGGACGACGCTCGTCGTGGTCGAGATCGACGCCGGTCGTCTACGGACCTACCACGCCGGAGACTCCGGCGCGCTCGTGGTCGGGCAGCGCGGTCGTGTCCACCACGAGACGATCCCCCACTCGCCGACCGGGTACGCGGTCGCCGCCGGGGTGCTCGAGCCCGACGAGGTCCACGACCACGCGGACCGGCACTACGTCTCGAACCATCTCGGCTCCGCGGAGCTCCGGATCGAGGTGGGGCCGCGCGTCGAGCTGTCCGCGCGCGATACGGTCCTCCTCGCGAGCGACGGGATCCTGGACAACGTCCGACGCGAGGATCGGATCGAAGCGATTCGGAAAGGGCCCCTCGACGAGGCCGCCCGCGAGGTCGCTGACGCGGCGCAGGCGGCGATCGAGGGCCGCGGCCCCGTCGTCGGTCACGCGGACGACGCGACGCTCCTCCTCTATCGCCCAGGGACGCGCGGCTAGTGCGAACCCTGCGCATCGGTCGTCGGCTCGGGAAGTACCGCCTGGACGGTCGGCTCGGCGAGGGCGGCTCGGCCACCGTCTGGCGGGCGCGCGACACCGTCGAGGGGCGGAGCGTGGCGCTCAAGGTCGCGCTCCCCGCGCTGGTCGACGAGTTCGGGCGCGAGGCGGTCGAGGCCGAGGCCCGGCTCTCGGCGCGGCTCGATCATCCGCGGATCCTGCGGCTCTGCAACGCGGACTGGATCGACGATCTCTTCGTCCTCGCCACGCCGCTCGCGAAGGCGAGCCTCGAGGATCTCTCGAAGCGCCAGCGCACGCCCTCGCTCGGGCTCGTGTTGATCGACGACCTGAGCGCCGCGCTCGCGCACGCCCACGAGCGCGGCGTGATCCACAGGGACATCAAGCCCGGCAACGTGTTGATCGGTCGCGACGGACGTGCACTCCTTTCCGACTTCGGAACCGCGCGCCTCGCTCCCGCCCATACTGCGTTCGCGACGGAGGTCGGCACCTTCGGATACATGGCGCCCGAGCAGGCCTACGGTCGACCCGGCTACGCCTCCGACGTCTTCAGTCTCGCCCTCACGATCTACGAGGCGTTCGCCGGGGTCCTCCCGGGCTGGCCCTTCGAATGGCCGCTCGAGGGCGAGAAGCGCTTCGAGTCCCGCTGCCCGGAGCCGATACGGGCCGTGCTCCGCGACGCGCTGGCGGTCGATCTCGAGCGCCGGACCCCGGACGGGATCGCGTTTCGCCGCGCGGTCGAGCAGGCGCAGGAGCGCCTCAGGCGGGCCGATGCGCGGTCCGTCCGACGCCCTCGGCGTCGGCGGCCCTCTCCGCCCGAGGACCCCTTCACGCTCGAGACCGAGTGGTTCCGGAAGCGCTTCGGACGCACGTTCGAGACCCACTTCGACTGCCACGCCTGCGATGGTCCCGTCTCCGAGTCGATGCGGAGCTGTCCCTGGTGCGGGACGACGCGGAACTCGTTCCGCGAGGTGACGGGCTTCCCGATCGTCTGCCCGGTCTGCGAGCGGGGCGTCCGGTCGGAATGGAGCGCCTGTCCGACCTGCACGTCGGGTCGGTTCGAATCCGACGGGCGCGCCCTTCCGCGCGGCGCGAAGAGCGAACGGACGTGCTCGAAGCCCGGCTGCGGGGCGCCGCTCCAGCGCTTCATGCACTATTGCCCAGCGTGCAAGACGCGCGTCGCGCGTCCCTGGAAGGTCGAAGGGCTCGCGACGTGTCCACATTGTCGTTGGTCGGTTGCGCCACGCTGGCGATTCTGCGGGTGGTGCGGGAAGCGCAATGCCCGCGCGCTCGAGATCGAACGGAAGAAGCGCAGGGGGCGTTGACGGGTCGTCGACGAAGGCGACCTTCCGTTTCACGATCCAGAAGAGCCCCCGGGCGAGGACCTCGGCGGGCGAAGGGGGAAGTCATGAAGGTTCGGAGTTCAGACACGAAGGAGGCCCGCGGCGGCCGAGTCGGGCGCGTCGCCGTCTTGTTCGCGCTCCTGAGCGTGGCCGGGTGCGCCTTCGTTCAGGTCAACGAGAACGCTCGGACGGTCGAGGTCCGCAAGACCGAGGAGGAGGTCGCGGCCTGCGTGCGGAAGGGGACCGTCTCCGCATCGACGAAGTCGTCCGTCGGCTTCATCGCCCGGGACGAAACGACCGTCGCCGTCGAGCTCGAACGGCTCGCGCGCAACCGCGCGGTGAATCTCGGAGCGGACGTGATCGTTCCGCTCGGGCCGGTCACGGCGGAGGGGTCACGCGAGTATTCGGCCTGGAGCTGCCCCGAATAGGGCCCGGCCCCGGCTGTCGGGATCAGCCGCCCTCGAAGGGCAGCGCGTCGAAGAACGCATCGAACGCTCGTCCCGCGGTCGCCTCCGAGGCTTCCTGCAGACCGGCGGTGGTGATCCGTTGATCCCGCGCGACGAGCTCGCGCACGACGTCGTCGAGGGAGCCCGCGCCCGCCGTCGCCTCGCGGATCATCTCGTCGAGCTCGAGCAGGACGACGACGGCACGCGCGCGGAGCGCGCCGTTCATCTCACCGTCGAGCGGCTTCGAAGGGGAGGCCGCTCGATCGGTGAGCTTCTCGATCGCCGATTCGAAGCGATCGGGGGAGAGCGTGTCCGAACGACGCAGCAGCGCGATCGAGTAGTACTCGGCGATCCCTTCGGCGATCCAGCGGCCATCGTCGCCCGAGCGCGCGTGCATCAAGCTGTGAATCATCTCGTGGAGCAGGGGGCTCGAGCCGTCGCCCTGGATCAGGGGACGGTCCACGTGGACGTACGCGCTTCGCGGCGCCGAGAGCGCGCCGCGCCACATCGGGTCGCCCGCGATCACGACCTGGAAGCGGTCCGGCAGACGGCCGAAGAGCTTCGAGAGCTCCGGCGCGACCCAGCGCGTCAGGGCGAGCACGTCCATTCGTCGCACGCCCTGTCCCGCCGGACCGACGATCGCGAGACGCATGTCGCCCACGCGCTCGCGCACGACGCCGAGGCGACCGAAGGCGAACCAGCCCGTCGGTCGGTCGAAGCGCGTGCGGTCGTTCGCGAGGTCATAGCGCCCTCTCGAGATCCGGCGATAGGGCACGGCGATGCTCCACCCTTCGGGTAGACGCAATCGCATCGTCGAATCCGATTCGGCGTTCGGCTTCGTCCGGATCCGGACGCGCGGAACGAGGTCCTGGCCACGGAGGAGCGCCCAGTTCTTGGCGCAGCGCGCGTCGTACTCGCCCTCGCTGCGAAGGTGGTCGATGGCGTGGACGTAGCGAAGTCGTCCCCCGCCCTTGGGCGGTGTCCACACGAGTCCCTCTTCGCTCGCTTCGAGGCTCCCCTGGGCGTCGATGGCGCGGTAGCGGCTCTCGTCGAACTGGAAGCGCAGCCACTCGACCGCGTCGTCGGGGTCGCTGATGTGGATCTCCACGTGTGCGCTCTTCTCGCTCGGGACGATGCCGACATCGAAGCGCGCTCCGAACCGGAGAGGCGCCTCGGTCGTGGCTTCGTCGTCCGCCACGGCGACGCCGCCGAGGAGCAGGCCGAGACAGGTCGCGAGTCGAAGGGTCGGGGAGTCGAGCTTCATGCAGTCGTCCGCGCGATTTCTCGGCCGAGCGCCAGGCGCGATTCGAAATCGAGTGGATCCGGGGCCGTCGCTCGGATGGCGTCCAGACGGAGCAGGAGGCCGCTCTGGTTGGCGAGCTGGATCGCGAGTCCGGGGCGCGCGTTCAGTTCGAGCACCATCGGCCCGTGATCGCGATCGATCACGATGTCGGCCCCGACGTAGCCGAGCCCGGTCTGGTCGGTCGCGAGCAGCGCCGTGCGAAGCGCCGCGTCGAACTGCGGAATCGGGAAGTCGACGACGCGGTTGCCCGTGTCTGGATGCGTCTCGATGGGGCGCGTGCCGATCATGGCGTGATTCGTCCTTCCCGTGTCGAGGTCCACCCCCGCCCCGACGGCGCCTTGATGGAGATTGGCCTTGCCGCCGGATCGCTGAGTCGGAAGCCTCGTCATCGCCATCACGGGGATGCCGCGATAGACGATGACCCTGACGTCCGGGACACCGCGATGGACGATGGGTTCGAATTCGGGCGTGACCGTGAGCCGCTCCTCGGCGAAGGCGACGTCCGGCTGCCCGCCGAGTGCGTAGAGCCCCGAGATCACGCTCTCCGCGTGATAGCGCAGCTCGGCGCGGGTGACTTCCCGCCCCCCGGCGTCGAGCCAGCCGCGCTCCGTCGCGTCCCCCAGGACGAGGATGCCGTTGCCCATCGCGCCCTTCGCCGGTTTCAGCACGAAATCGGAACGGGACGCGAGGGAAGCCACGAGCGCGCGCACGCCGGCGTGGTGATCCGCCCGACCGAGCACATCGGCGACCGCGATCCCCGCCGACCGACAGAGCGCCTTCGTGCGGAGCTTGTCGTCGACGAGCGGATAGAGGCGTCGCGGATTCTCGCCCAACGTGAAGACGATGTTGCGCGCGTTGATCCCGAGCAGTCCCCGGCGCCGCAGCCTCTTCCAGGGCGTCGTCACGCGTTTCCCCCCGACCCCTCGGCGAGATAGAAGGTACGGAAGCGCCAGAGCTCGGCGAGTCGGTAGCCGGTGTACCCGCCGATGACGACGAGGGCGCCCATCACGACGAGGATGAGCTCCGGAAAGCCGAAGAAGAGATAGGCGAGCAGATCGGACCGGAACACGGGATAGCTCGCACCCACGACCACGAGGGAGCCGGCCAGCAGCTTCGCCGACGAGAGCCAGCCCTCTTCGAGGGTCGAGACCGAGATCCGCTCGATCAACATGGCCAGGATCACGATCGGGAAGAGCAGCCCCTGTCCCAGGTCGCGGAGTCCGTAGGCGTGACCGAGTTGAGCGAGGCCGGTCACGCTCAGGATCACCAGGCAGAGAAGGAGACAGACGCGCGGGACGAAGAGGAGTCGGAGTCGATCGAGGGCGAGGCGTCCGAGCACGCCCACCGACAGGCAGCCGCCGATCAGCAGGAAGCCTGCGGCGAGTCCCAGGTCGCGAATCGAGAGCCCGATCAGGACCGGCATGAACGTGCCGAAGGTCCGGAGGCCGATGACGTTCCGGAAGAACGCCGCGATCAGCACGGCGAGCGGCACGACGAGCAGGACGCGCAGCACCTCGCGGGTCGAAACGGGCAGGCGATAGAGGGAGGTCGCCCGGAGGAGCGCGCTCGTCGGGGCGACGAAGGCCGCGATCTCGTCGGCGGGCCGCTGTTCACGGAGGACGTCGATTCGTGCGTCGCCGGCGACCGCTCCACGTGCCGTGATCAGGGGCCGGTTCGCGCCGGACAGGACGACGAACTCGCCGGGAAACGCGTTCGGGTGTCGTTCGAGGATCGAGAGACGTTGGACGCGACCTCCGAAGCTCACCTCGACGAAGGTCTCGACCTCCGCCGTTCCGCGGTGACCGACGCGAAGGCCGCGTCGCACGCTCGCGTCCAGGCCTGCGGTCGCGAGCAGCGTCCTGAGGAGAAGGTGTCGACCCTCGAGGTCACCTTCTCGGTTCGTCAGCACGTGACGGGGATCGCGCGGCCCGACCGCGACGGCCTCGACCTCGTTGGCGACGAACGCGAAGAGCTGCGCGACGATCGCTTCCGGCTCGTCGGCCGGGTCGACCCCCAACCGTTCGAGCTGTCGCTCCATGGCCGGGTCGATCGCCGGCGCGCGAGCCGCGCGGCCGAGCGCTGCGTCGGTGCCGCGGGCCTTCGGCGGCCCCGACCCGGTGAGGGCCGCTTCGGGCAGGTGGATACGAACGGAGTAGCCGAGGTCGAGCTCGCCGCGATCCGCGTTGCCTTCCCAGACGGCGATCCGCGCGCCGTTTCGGCTCGTGACCGAGTAGGCGAGGCCGCCGTCGAAGGACGACTCGTCGACGATCGACTGGGTCGCAGTCGCCTCCGGAAGGGCGAACTCGATTCGCGTGCGGGTCGACGTCGCCTCGTAGGGAATCGTCCAGTCCAGGCGCCAGACCCGCGCCGACACGTCGGGGACGATCGGCATCGCGTGGTGAACGGACTTCCAGAAGAACACGCCGAGCCCGACGCATACGAGAATCAGCGCGGTGATTCCGACCGGCCAGCGCATGGGGCAACGCTACTCGGGTCGCTCGTCGAGGTCCAACTCCTCGAGGAGCGCCTCTCCGGAGACTTCCGGGATCATCGGCAGCGGCAGCGCGCTCTCGGCGAGGGGATGGGCGTCGTAGGCGAGGTGGAAGACGGCGAATCCTGGCATCACGACCTGGTCGACGGCCATGCCGATCACGCGACCGGAAATCGGGCTGCCGACGAACGTCGTGGCGTCGGAGAGGGGGTCCGACACCGCGCCGAGCACCTGGCCCGGCTCCACCGGATCGCCGAGCCGCACGCGCGACACGAGGATGCCCCCGCGGTCCGCCCGGACCCAGCGCGTCTTGAGGTAGGCGGTCGACTCCGTTGGGGGCTCGGCGGGGGCCGACGTCGGGAGCATGTCCCGCTTGCGGAGCAGTCGGAGGATGCCCTCGAGGGCGGAGGCGACGTGCGCCTCGTCGAAACGGGTGGACTCGCCGGCCTCGACCGTGATCGCAGGAATCCCGATGTCCGTCGCCGAGCGCCGGAGCGTCCCCGTCCGGCCGAGCTTGTTGACGACGACGTCGGCGCCGAAGTCCATCGCGAGCTGAACCGTTTCCGGGTCGCCGAGATGCGCGCGCAGCTGCTGAAGGTTCGATCGCTGGAACGAGCCGGTGTGGAGGTCGATCAGGGATTCGCAGTGTCGGAAGACGCCTTCGAAGAGTCCGTGGGCGACCCGGGAGGCCGCACTCCCGAAGGCGCGACCCGGGAAGTAGCGGTTCAGGTCGCGGCGATCCGGGAGGTACCGGGAGCCCCGACGAAACGCGGAGAGATTCGCGATCGGGACGGCGACGAGCGTTCCCCGAAGCGTCGACGGATCGACCTGATTCAAGAGGCGTCGGACGACTTCGACCCCGTTGACCTCGTCGCCGTGGATACCCGCCACGACGCAGATCGTCTCTCCGGGCTCCCTGCCATGGGCGACGGCGACCGGCGTCTGGACGTAGGCGCCGGCAAACGATTCGGTCGTCTGGACCGAGAGGCGCCGCAGCGTTCCGGGGGCGATGTCCTGGTTCAGCAAGACGAAGGGAGCCGTGGTTTCGGTCGGGGCTTCGGGCGGCGACTCGGCCATCTCCGTCCCGGGCGACGCGTCGGCGTCGGCGTCGGCGTCGGCGTCGGCCAGAGCAGGGTGGGGAAACGTCAGCAACGCTCCCGCCAGTCCTGCCGCGAAGGCGGATCCGTACCGGGAGCAATGGTGGAACGCGAACATCGATCGCCAGGCCTCGTGACGGGAGGGGGGCCACCCGCGGCTCGAAGCATCCCGCGGAGTCGACGCTTTCGCCACCATCGATTCCGCGAGGGCCTCCCGGAGTGCATCCGTGCGGCGAGCGACCGCCCGGTTCGCGCCTTCAATCGACGAGGAGATCCTCGCCGAACCAGGGCCGCAGTCCGGCATCCGTCTCGGCGGAGGGCATGCCGGCCGGGTCATTGAGCCAGCGCCACATCCGCCGGATGTCCACCGGTCCGTTGACGCTCGATCGACCCCCGTTCTGGTAGTAGTTGTCCGCGCGGGGATCCATGTAGACCATCGTACGCTCGGAGTCGTCGAGAACCCCAGCGAAGCGCCAGTAGGCGTCGTGCGAGACCTCGACTTTCTTCCTGCCCGATTCGATCAGGCCCGCGACGCAGCGAAGGGCGAACTGTGCGGTGAGCTCCAGGAGGTCCACGACCGTGAAGCCCCCGAAGTTGTTCGAGTTGGGGCCGTAGCACATGAACAGGTTCGGAAACTCCGGGACCATCGCGCCGAGGTAGGCCCGCGGGCCGTCCTTGGCCCAGATCTCTTCGATGCGCACCCCGTTGCGACCGCGCACCTCCATGGGCCAGAGGAAATCGTTCGCCCGGAAGCCCGTGGCGTAGACGATGAGATCGAGATCGTAGGCCCGGCCGCCGGCGATGATCCCGTCGGGCGTGACACGCTCGATCGGATCGGAGACGAGCGTGACCGCGTCGCGGGCGAGTGCGTCGTAGACGCTGTCGAAGGCATCGATCCGGATCGGCCGCGAGGCCAGGGGCGGGAAATCCGGCGTCATCTTTTCGACCAGGTCGGGCCGGCTGCCGAGCTTGCGCTGGATGAACTCGAGGCACATGTCGCGCGTCGCCTTGTTGGCCGGGCTGACCGTATGGGGATCGTCGAAGTCGGGATCGATCCGGATGCCGGCCGACGAGTTCTCCGGGTTGATCAGCGCGGCGACCCGGAAGCGGACGAAGTTGGCGTAGAAGGGGAAGTTGCGATCGAGCCAGAGCACCTGGGGCGGGAGCTCCTTCAGGTAGGCCATGTCCTCGAAGCACCAGTTGGGCTGCCTCTGGAAGAGGAAGGTCTCTGCAGCCGTCTTCGCGATCACCGGGGTCGTCTGGTATCCCGAAGCGCCCGAGCCGACCACCGCGACGCGCTTGCCTTCGACGTCGAGCTCGTCGGGCCACGCCGCCGTGTGGCACGACACGCCCTCGAACGACTCCATGCCCTCGATTGCGGGGAGCTTCGGTCGGGAAAGGAAGCCGACGCACGAGACGACCGCGTTCACTTCGTAGGTGTGGGGGCCGGAGGGCCCCTGTGCTGCGAGCGCCCAGGTCTTCGTCTCGTCGTCCCAGGTCATCGAGGCGACCTCGGTGTCGAAGTCGATGTGTTCCCGGATCCCGAAGTGGTCGGCCACCCAACGGAAGTACTTCAGGTTCTCGTCGCGCGGGCTGTAGCCCCAGGGAAAGGGGTAGTCGTAGCTGAACAGGTGGGTGTAGCCGCGGCTCGGCGTGTCGACGCGCGCGCCCGGGTAGTGGTTCTCGTACCAGGAGCCGCCGACCTCGGGATTCTTCTCGATCACGACGAAGGGGATGCCCGCCCGTTTCAGCTGGACCGCCACGTTGAGTCCCGCGATGCCCGTGCCGATGACCGCGACGCGGAAGTCGCGGGCGGCCTCCGGCGCCTCGTCGCCGGCCCAACGCACGCCGCGGGCCCAGCGGTCGAAGGCCGCCTCTTCGAGCCAGATCGGAAGCTCCTTCTCGGGAATCTCCTGGTTGCCCGTGAGCGAGAGGCTCGTTCGAAGGCGCTCTTCCGGACCGAGATCGATCTCCCCGGCACCGCCGTCGCGGTACTGCTTGAGGAAGGCAGCGGCCTTCTCCTTGATCCGCTTCTCGTCGGCCTCGTTCGCCAGCTCGCTCCCGGTCGTGAACTTGGCGGCGTCCCCCGGCTCCATCGCGACGACCTCCTCGTCGCCCGTCAGCTGATAGAGGAGTCCGCGCAAGACCATCGGCGAGGCGTATTCCACGGCGTCGTCGATCGTCTCGTCGCTGGCCGAGAGGAGCTCGTCCTTCGTCGTCATGTCCAGAAGATCCTTCCCTTGCGATCGTTTCGGCGGGTGGAACGGACGGTCGTTCAGACCGCTTCGACCTCGACCTGGATCCCGGTGAGCCAGGACATGCCGCCGAGCGGATCGAAGCTGCCGGGACCGACCGGCGAGAGGACGTTCACGTTCACGCCGGGCATCGACTGCGCGACGGGCATCCCGCTCGTCCGTTGGTTGCCGAAGCCGTGGGTCATGGCCACGACACCTTCGCGGAGCTTCTCGTCCAGGGTGAGCTCGGTTCGGACCTCGCCGTGCTCGTTCCGGACGACGACGAACTGGCCGTCGCGGAGCCCGCGCTCGAGCGCGTCCCGGGGATGCATGTAGAGCGGGTTCGTCGCCGCGCCCTGCATCTCGCGGAGTGCCTTCACGTTCTGGAAGCCCGAGTTGAGCATCGTGTTCGTGCGCCGGGTGATCAGCTTGAGGGTCGCCGCGTCCTCGTCGACGAGCGAGGCGAAGATCGGCTCGGCCCGGTCGAGGATGGCCTCGAGGAGGGGCGGGCAGCAATCGAAGGACGCGTCTCCGCGCAGCTCCCGGAGAAAGGTGCCGGGCTCGCGTCGCGGAATCCGGACGACGTGGCCCTCGGCTTCGCGGAGCGCGGCGATCGAGTGGCCGGATTCCGCGAGTCGCCCGTCCCAGACCGCCGAGAGCATGTCGTTTCCGGGGAGGTCGAGGAGCGACGGGAGGCCGAGCCCCTGCAGGAGGCGCGAGAAGATCCAGGCGTCGGTCCGGCGCTCCGCCTGCGGCGGGACGACCGCGTCGGTCCACTGCAGATAGGGCTCGCGCTGCACGCCCTGAACGAAGAAGTTCAGATCCTCGCGCTCGAACCAGTCCGCTGCGGGGAGCACCCAGTCCGCCAGCTCGCCGGTCGCGTTCCGGTAGAAGTCGAGGGTCACGAGCAGGTCGAGGGACTCGAGTGCGGCCGACAGATCCTCGCCACCACCGATCGAGAGCGCCGGGTTGCCCGCGATCGAGATGAAGGCCCGGATCGGATTCCCGGGATCGCGAATCATGTCAGCGAGGAGAGCACCCGGCGGCGTGCCGCGCGCCGGTACGTAGTCCCCGAACGGCGTCGAGCGAGGCGCGGAGACTTCCGGCGGCATGACCATCGGCGCGAGCCCACGTCCCGCGAAGATGTTCCCGCCCTCGCGGTCGAGGTTGCCGGTCACGAGGGCGAGCATCTGCGCCAGGTAGTAGGCGAGGGCGCCCTGGCGGCCCATGTTCACGCCGGTCGAAACGTGGATGCCAGCGCGGGGGGCGGTCGCGAAGTCGCGCGCCATCGCCCGGAGCCGCTCGGCGTCGACCCCGACGATCGCGGTGACGCGCTCGGCGGGATAGCGGCGGACGAACGCGCGCAGGGTGTCGACCCCGGACACGTGTTCGAGGGCGTTCTCGTCGAAACCCAGATCGGCAGCGCCCTCGATCTCGTTGAGCATCGCCGCCAGCAGGTAGGCGTCGGTGTCGGGGCGGATCTGGATCGTCTCGCCCACGTCGGCGAGATCCTCGAGGGCGAGCGGGTTCACGAACACGACCCGAGCGCCGCGGTCGCGGACTTCGCGCAGGGAGCCGACGGGGTCGGCCGTCTGCAGGAAGGAGAGCTTGCTGACGCGCGGGTTCGTCCCGATCAGCAGCAGATGGTCCGCGTGATCGAGGTCGGCGATCGGGTGGATCTCCGCCGATCCGTAGAGGACCTCGCTCACGGCGAACTTGTTCGAGCAGTCCTGGGTGCCGGCATTGAAGAGATGCGGCGTGCCGATCGCGGCGGCGAACATGCCCGCCGACAGGGAGCCCAGGGCGTTGAACGCGCTCGGGTTGCCGATGTAGAGGGCGACGGACTCGGGGCCGTGGGTGTCGACGATGGCGCGGAGTCGCGCGGCGATGTCGTCGATCGCCTCGTCCCAGCTGGCGCGTTCGAAGCCGGCGCCCGTCTTCCGCTGGGGATGGTTCGCGCGGTCCGGGTCATGGTGGATCTCGCGGGCGAGCAGGCCCTTGTGGCAGGCGAAGCCCTTCGAGATCGGGTGGTCGCGGTCGGGTCGGAGGGAGGCGAGGCGTCCCGTTTCGTCGACCGTCGCCTCGAGGCCGCAGTTCACTTCACAGAGCCGGCAGAATGTCTTCATGGTGCGAGGCTAGCCCGGTCTCGCTACCGGTTCCGCATCGCCCGGAATTGCCCAGAACGCCAGGAGGCCGCATGCCCACCGAGCTCGAGAAGGAATCGATCCAGACCTACGAACGCTTCGTCGCCCTCCGCGACGAGATCGACGCGGGGAACGCGACCTGGTCCTCTCTCGCCGACTTCTTCACCGAGGACGCCGTCTACATCGATCCGGCCTGGGGCCGGATCGAAGGACGCGAAGAGATCAGGGTCTTCTTCGAGCGTTCGATGGCCGGGCTGACCGGGTACGGCTGGTCGACGCCCGAGCACTGGACGATGGCCGAGGGCCACCGTCTCGTGAGTCAGTGGGACCAGATCCTCGGCGAGAAGCCCGACGGGACCCCCTACGCCGTCGCGGGCCTCTCGATCCTCTACTACGTGGGCGATGGCCTCTTCTGCTACAGCCACGACATGCTGAACATGACGCACATCGGAGAGACGATGCGCGACATGGGCTGGACCCCGCCGAAGGAGTTCAACCTACCGCCCCGTAAGCCGAATCGGGACGTGTCGCTCCCGGCCGCCTGGGCCCATCTCGAGCCGAGCCGGGCGCCGCGTTAGGTCTGCGGCGCGGAGCGCGTCGGGAGGGAGAGTCGATGGAAGCCCGGGGCTACGGCGACGCGAGCGCCGCCATAGAGAGGTCGATCGCGATCTACGCGCAGCTCCTGGACAGCGGACGACTCGCCGAGTGGGGAGAGCTCTTCGCGGAGGACGCGGTCTTCCGGGTCGGCGCGGATCGCTGGTCGGGTCGCGACGCGATCGTCGCCGCGATCGGCGGGATGCAGCCGCCGCCAGATCGCCCGGTGAAGCACGTGTGCCTCGTCCCTGTGATCGACCTGCTGGACGAGACGCATGCGCGCGCCTGGACGGATTTCTCGGCCTTCGCGACGGGAGAAGACGGTCGGATCTCGATCGCGACGATCGGGCGCTACTACGACGAGCTCCGTTTCGAGGGCGATCGCTGGCGCTTCTCTCGACGGGCGATCGTCATGGCGGGTGAGGTCGTTCCGGACGACCTCGCGGCCTCGCCAGCGCGCTAACGTCGGTCGTACCCAGAACCCCAGCGAGGAGAACGACGAGATGGCAGACGTACTCGGTTATTCGGGCAAGGTATGCGTGATCACGGGGGCCGCGTCCGGCATGGGCGCCGCTGCGACGGAGCTCCTGCTCCAGCTGGGCGCGGAGGTCCACGCGCTCGACATCGGCGACGTGAAGGCGCCGGTCAAGCAGGCGATCCATACGAACATGATGGACAAGGCCTCCGTCGACGCGGCGATCGACCAGCTGCCGGCGGAGATCGACGTCCTCTTCAACTGCGCGGGCGTGCCGAGCCCGCCGACGTCGGCCCTCGACACGGTCCTGATCAACTTCGTCGGGCTGCGTCACCTGACGGACGCGCTGCTTCCTCGGATTCGTGAGGGCGGCGCGATCGCCTCGATCTCGTCGACCGCCGGCATGGGCTGGAAGGCCAACCTCGACAACGTGAAGGCGTTCCTCGAACTCGACTCGTTCGACGCGGCCGCCGCCTGGCTGAAGGCAGGGGACAACTGCCCGGCCGACGGATACGGCTTCTCGAAGCAGGCGCTGATCGTCTACACGCAGATGCTCGCGGGGCCGCTTGCCAAGCGGGAGATCCGGATCAACTGCATCAGCCCCTCGCCCACGGACAGCAACTTCATGACCGAGCTGACGAAGACGATCCCGAAGGAGGCGATCAGCGGGTTCGCCCCCGCCCACGGACGCTTCGCTCCGCCGGAGGAAATGGGCAAGGCGCTGGTCATGCTCGCCAGTGATCTCGCGAGCTTCGTCTCGGGCGTGAATCTGCCCGTCGACTACGGCTACTGCGGCGAGGTCGCCATGGGGCTGCGCGACAACCCGATGAACATCCAGTAGGCCGGGCGGGGCCGCGCCTTGGCGCTTCGGATCGTCCAGTGGAACACCGGGATCGTCGGCGCCGCCGGCGTTCGCGCGATCGCCGAGCACCCGAACCTCGAGCTCGTCGGGTGTTATGCGTGGAGCGACGACAAGGTCGGACGGGACGCCGGGGAGTTGGCGGGCACGGTCCGGCTCGGGGTCGAGGCGACCCGCGACGTCGATGCACTGCTGGCGCTCCGCCCGGATTGCGTTCTCTACACGCCGCAGTTCCCGAACGTCGATCACCTGGTCGCGATGCTCGAGGCCGGGATCGACGTCGTCTCCACGTCCTACTTCATCACGGGGCGGAGCTACGGGGAGACGGACCTCGCCCGCCTCGACGCGGCGGCGAAGCGGGGCGGGGCTTCGCTTCACGGCACGGGGATCAACCCCGGCTTCGCGAACGCCTTCGCGCTGCTCTCGACCGGGGTCTGCCAGCGCGTCGACCGGGTCTCGGTCTTCGAGTCCGTCGATTCGACGAACTACGGCTCGGCGGAGACCTGGGAGGCCTGCGGGCTCGGCCGGCCGGTCGACGATCCGGCGCTCCCGGCGATGGCGCGGGCGACGACCGCGGTCTTCCAGGATGCGGTCGAGATGATGGCGACGGCGCTCGACGCGACCCTCGACGAGATCGCCTACGACGTCGAGTTCGCGGCCGCGACCGAGACCGTCGAGCTCGGCTACATGACGATCCAGAAGGGCTGCGCCACGGGTATGCGTCAGTGCTGGTCCGGGATCGTCGACGGGCGTCCGCTGATCGAGCTGCCGATCGTCTGGACCCTCGGCTACACGATGGAGCCGACGTGGCCCGTGGAGAACGGCTACGTGGTCGAGATCGACGGACTGCCGAGCGTCCGAAGTCGGATCGAGATCCTGCACCCCGAGAACGGGCAGGGTCCGGACTTCGGGATCAACACCGTCATGCCGGCGATCCACGCGATCGCCGACGTCGTGGCGGCGCCGCCCGGAATCGTGCTCGCGAGCGCGCTGCCGCTTCCGGCGGCGCGCGGGGTCACCCGCGCATCGGAGATCTGAGGGGCACCCTCAGGCCGCTTCGGGCCGTGTTGACGTCCCCCCCACTCGCCGAGTATCCATTGAGTCTCCGCGGAGTTCCGCGGTCGTCTGCGAGCGGGGCCGCGCCGCCCGCAGCCGACTTCCGGACGGCGTTCGGCCGCCTGCGCGCGCGATGAGGCACGATGATGAGCACCCCCGAAGACACCCTCGATCCAGAAACCCGCAAGGCGAAGGACGAGCTGCGCGCGGCCTTCGACGATCTGATCGGGGAGCTCCAGGCGGCGCGGGACACGATCGATGATCCGAAGTACTTCGGTCCGCCCGCGACGCCGCGCAACCTCGCCGAGGGCTACCGCTATCTGGCCGGCTTCGTCCACCACGGGATCGAACGTTCGTTCCACGAGGACCCGGACTACCCCGCCTTCCGCAACGCGCTCTCGATGTTCAACAAGTCGACGATCGAGAACTCGGACGCCATCTACTTCTACTCGCCGATCGACGGGCGGAAGACGTATCGCGTGACCGGCCAGGTCGAAGACTGCCGCCACTGGCGGGGCGAGCCGCGCCTCGACGGGCAGCCGACCGCGCCCCAGTATCTGATCTTCGAGGTCGCGACCGGTCCGATGGCCGGCGACACCGGGAACCTCGCCGAGCTCCAGCCCGGCTACCGTACGGGCTTCGGCACCCTCGACTCCTCGAAGCTCCAGATCGAAGCCGACGGCTCCTTCGAGCTGATCCTCGGGCCCGAGAAGCCCGAAGGGTTCGACGGCAACTTCATCTGCACGAAGAAGGGGCCGGCCCGGAAGAACCCGGAAGGCGGCGATCGCTTCGCTGACTACGTGAGCGGGCGCCAGCTCTTCTACGACTGGGCGAACGAGGAGCCGGTCCATCTCTCGATCGAGTGCCTCGACACCGCCGGCTCGCGCCAGCCTTCGCTGACCGCAGAGCGGGCCGCGGCGAGCCTGCGCCGGATGGGCGGGATCATCCGCGGGCAGATGCGCTTCTGGCTCGAGTTCTACGACGTCGTGCTGAACGTGAAGCAGACCCACGAGCACGACGGGCGCCCCTACTTCATGCCGCTGAACGCGTACAACACGCCGAACGCCGCTTCGAGCGACACCGGCGGCGGGATGAGCACGAACATCTACGCGGGCGGGATCTTCGACCTGAAAGACGACGAAGCGCTCTACATCGAGGCGACCTTCACCGGGGAGCCCGTCTACACGAGCATCCATCTGGGCAACCTCTGGGGCGAGTCGCCGGACTACGCGACGGCCCAGAGCAGCCTGAACCACCACCAGATGTACATGGGCGAGGACGGCGTCCAGCGCTGGGTCGTCGCCCACCGGGATCCCGGCGTGAAGAACTGGATCGACACCACGGGCCTCGAGTCGGGCTTCCTGTCCCACCGCTGGGCCTACTCGGCGCTGCCGGACAAGGAGGACTGGCCGACGATCACCTGTCGCGTGATCCCCTTCGACCAGGTGGTCGAGGCGTTTCCGCCGGATCAGCCGAAGGTGAGCCGCGCGGAGCGCGCGGAGGAGATTCGTGTGCGGGGGCGTCACGTCCAGAAGAGATTCAGGGTATTCTGAGGGGGCCCAGAGGACCTGACTTGGCAGAGCAAGAACGCGGAAACGAGATGAGGACGAAGATCCTCGACGCGGCGCGCGAGCACTTCGTCGAGTTCGGCTATGCCGAAGCGAACGTCGACGCGATCGCCGTCGCGGCGGGGGTCTCGAAAGGCTCCATCTATCGCCACTTCCCGAGCAAGGGTGCCCTCTACTTCGCGGTCCTGTCGGCGAACAGCCACGAGTTCTTCGAGGGCTCCGAGGCCCACGTCGCTCAGACGAAGGAGCTGCCGACCGCCGAACGGATCCGCAAGCTCTGGGGGAACTACCTCAAACACTGGCTCCGGAACCCGACCGACTTCGAGATCTTCTGGGCCTTCGACAACGCCGAGGAGCTCGGTGAGCTGCCCGAAGGTCTGACCGACCGGATCGCCGAGAACTGGACCCGCGCGCTCCGGCTGACCGAGCAGGTCCTCGACGACGGGGTCGAGCGTGGCGAGCTGATTCCCGTCGACACCTGGAAGGCCGCGCAGTCCTTCTGGACGCTGGCGACGACACTGATCGACCACGACAACAACCGCGCGCGGCGACGGATGCGCGATCGTCCCTTCCATGAGACCTACGAGTTCGCGATTGAGCTCCTGCTCCGCGGGCTGCTGGTGAACCCGGACGAAGCGAACCTGACGGTCCTCTCCGCCGACGCGGACTGAATCTCCAGCTGCGGGCGCTCGCCGGTGCGATCGCGCTCCGCGGGGCGGAGCTAGTAGGTGATCCGGAACGCGAGGCGGAGGTGTCGACGCGTCTTCCCGCCGAGGCCCGCCTGGCTCGCTGGACCCCGATGCCGCCGCAGGTCGCGAATCTCCTCGTCGATCTCTTCGCGCCGCGCACGGTGGGAGTTGAGTGCGGCGGCGCTGCCGTAGATCCCGATGCCGCCGGCGCCGGCCGCGCCGGCCCCACCGTAGAGCAGGCCCCTGACCGCAGCGTTGTCGGTGCAGTCCGACATGACCGCGCAGACCAGTCCTCCGGTGATGACGGCGGCAAGACCTGCCGTGCCGACGAACGAGGACACGCGCCTCGTCGTCTCGGCGCCGCGATCGCTCAGATCGTCCCGCTCTCGTTGCAGCGCGTCGATTCGTGCCTCGAGATCGGCGGGCGTCATTGGAGCGTCGGGCCCGGTGGCCGTGTCGACGTAGAGATCGAACACGCGATTCGCCATCGACGGCTGCGAGAACGGACTCGCGTCGTCGGACGTGGCCGGAGCGGGCGCGGCGGCCTGGAGCAGGAGCAGGAGACAGAGCAGGGAGAGCGCGCGCATCGAAGTCCCGGTCGATTCGCCTCCAACCTACCAGATGCCGCTCCGAGACTCTCGTGCGAGACTGAGTGAATGACGACGCCTCGATTCGGAATCGCCACGACGCTCACCGAGGACTCGCTTCAGCCGGTCGAGCTCGCACGTTGGCTCGAGGACCACGGCTTCGAGTCGCTCTTCGTCGGGGAGCACACGCATCTGCCGACGGCCCCCCATCGCTATGGCGACGGGGTGGGGGACGACTACAAGAAGTTCTACGACCCCTTCGTCTCGCTGACGGCCGCGGCGGTCGCGACCGAGCGGCTGGTGGTCGGGACGGCGGTCTGCCTCGTGACCGAACATCATCCGATCACCCTCGCCAAGATGGTCGCGACCCTGGACCAGGTCTCCGGCGGGCGCGTCGTGATGGGCTGCGGCACGGGCTGGAACACGGTCGAGCTCGAGAACCACGGGGTCGCCTGGAAGCATCGCTGGAAGGTCACGCGGGAGCGGATCCTCGCGATGCGCGAGATCTGGACGACGGAGGAGGCCGAGTTCCACGGCGATTTCGTCGACTTCGATCCGATCTGGTGCTGGCCGAAGCCCGTCCGGAAGCCCGGGCCGCCGATCCTCCTCGGCGGGGGGATGGATCCGGAAGTCGTGGCGCGCCGGGTCGTGGAGTACGGCGATGGCTGGATCCCGCTCGACGGTGGGCACGAGCTCGATCCGACGCTTGCGGCGATTCGCGCGGAGGCGGGTCGGGTCGGACGCTCGATGGACGAGATCGAGCTGACGGTCGGGCTCGGTCTGATGGGGCCGATCACCGAGCAGCGCTACCGCGAGGTCGTCGACATGGGATTCGACCGGGTGCTCTTCGTGCTTCCCCGCAAGAGTCGGCAAGAGGACCTCGCGAGCCTCGAGTCCTTCGCCGAGCTGAAAGCCTCGTTCGCCTAGGGGCGGATCACGAACGCGTGGAGGGTGTCGGTCCAGGTGAGGACCTCGGCGGGCGTCGCGAGCGACCAGAGGAGAAAAGCCGTCGAAGCGGCGAGGGCGGCGCAGGCGAAGCCGGCGCGCACGGCCCTGCGCGGCGGGGGGACCGGTGCGGAGACCAGCACGACCGTCTCCGAGTCCTTCGTCTCGAACACGCGCCGCTCCCAGAGGAAGCGCGCGACGACGTGCCGGCATTCCGCGGGCGTCGGGCGGTCGAGCATTCGTTCCAGTCGAGCCCGGAGGTCGGTCGCCGTCGGCGTGCGCTTCGTGGGGTCCGGGCGAAGCAGGTCGCGCACGATCCTCGACAGGGCGCGGGGGACGTCCCGACGTCGCGCGCGGAGTCGCGGGTAGCGGCCGGTCTCGAGGCGTTCGAGGAGCGGCGGGTCGTCCTCGGTCGCGGGCAGGAGGAACGGGGGCTCGCCGACGAGCATCTCGTAGAGCACGACGCCGAGCGAGAAGAGGTCGGTCCGCGGGTCGGTCCGGTCTGCGCGCATCTGCTCCGGCGACATGTACGGCGGGGTACCGAGGGCGATACCCGGGCGAGTCAGGGCGGCGCCCGTCGAGGGCGAGACCGCGAGGCCGAAGTCGGTGATCTTGACTTCGCCGTGTCGCCCGACGAGCAGGTTCTGCGGCTTCAGGTCCCGGTGGAGCGTGCCGTGGGCGTGGATGGCTTCGAGGCCGCGCGCGACCTCGAGGGCGATCGTCGCCGCGAGGCGCCAGGGCAGGGGGCGCACCTTCTCGAGGACGACGGCGAGGTCGACGCCCTCGACGTACTCGGTCGCGAGATAGGCCTGCCCGCGGACCTGGAACCGGTCGTAGATGCACACCACGTTCGGGTGGTGGAGGCGGCAAGCGGATTTCGCCTCGCGCTCGAAGCGCGCCTCGAGCTCCGGGTCGGCGACCAGGTCCGGATGCATCCGCTTCAGGACGGCCGGGCGGTCGAGGCTCTCCTGTCGGGCGAGGACGACGAGCCCCATCCCGCCGGCGCCGATCTCGCGCTCGACGACATACCCGCCGAGACGTCGCCCGGTCAGGTCGGTGCGACTCATCCGGTCTCGTCGAGCCCCCAGGCGGTCGGCGTGCGATCGCGCGCCTCGACGACGTACTGCAGCTCGCAGTCGCCCAGCAGGACGCGGTCGCCGTGCTCGAGAGCGTGGCTGAGGACCTCCTTGCCGTTCACGAGGACCCCGTTCGTGCTCGCGAGGTCGCGGACGCCGAAGCCCTTCTCGCCGAGCTCGAAGGCGGCGTGCTCGGAGGAGATCGAGTCGAAGGCGAGCCGGATCCGCGCCCGTTCGGAGCGTCCCGCGATCACCCGCGGCGAGTCGAGCGGGAACTCCAGTCCCGCGGCGGGACCGCTCAGGACGGTCAGGCTCGCGACGTGCGTCTCGAGGAACTCGATGCTCCCGAGGCTCGGGTCGGGGTCGACCTTGCGCGTCATTCCGTCGTGCATCTCGTGCTCTCCTCCCACCCGCGTGATCACGGGCACGGACTCTCTTCGTCCACGCATCACCGAGGGAAAGTGATCCGGCGTACGGCGTCGAACGTGCAACTCGCGGCCCACTGGAAGCCGTCGCGTGGCCTGCGAATTGACAGATTGCATCCAGAATGTCAGCCTGCCGTCCGAGTCGACGACCAAGGAGTACGACGCATGGCGGTTTCGAGGACAACGCTCGTGGTGAACGGCGTCGAGCGGAAGGTCGAGGTCGACCCCTCGACGCCGCTGCTCTGGGTGATCCGGGAGCAGCTCGAGCTGACGGGAACGAAGTTCGGCTGCGGGATCGCGCAGTGCGGTGCATGCACCGTGCGCGTCGATGGTCGCGCCATCCGTTCGTGCATCACGCCGGTCTCCTCGGTCTCGGGCCAGGACATCCAGACGATCGAAGGCCTCGCCCCCGCCAAGGACACCCGCCACGCGCTCCAGCAGGCGTGGATCGAGCACCAGGTTCCGCAGTGCGGCTACTGCCAGTCCGGCCAGCTGATGTCCGCCGCGGCGCTGCTCGACGCGAACCCGGATCCGACGGACGAGGACATCGACCGCGCGATGGACGGAAACATCTGTCGTTGCGGCATGTACGGCCGGATCAAGGCGGCGATCAAGACGGCAGCGAAGGCCGCCGGGGCGACTTCGACCGCGCCGCGCGCCGACACGGAGGAGCCGAACCATGGGTAAGTGGACGCGTCGCGCCTTCCTCACGACCGGCGCCCTCGTCGGCGGCGGGTTCATCGCCGGGATCGCCGTACGCCCGGGCAACCGCGCCGGCGCGCTCGGCGCCCTCGTCGAAGGCGAGGGCGAGACCCTCGTGCAGACGTGGGTCAAGATCGGAGCGGACAACACCGTGACCGTGATCGTGCCCCACTCCGAGATGGGCCAGGGCGCGGGCACGGCGCTCACCCAGATGCTCGCCGACGAGCTCGAAGCCGACTGGGATCTCGTCCGCTTCGAGTACGCCCCGGCGATCCCCGAGTTCGCGAACCATCCGATCGCCAAGGGACTGCTCCTCGCCGGCGTCGATCTGCCCGAGATGATCGTGCCGACCGTCGACGGGATCCTGATCCATGCGGCCCAGGCCCTCGATCTCCAGATCACCGGCGGCAGCATGAGCATCCGCTCGACCGGCGTCTACGGGATGCGGGTCGCCGGCGCGGCCGTGAAGGAGATGCTCCAGACGGCGGCGGCGGAGGCCTGGGACGTGCCGGTCGCCGAGGTGATCGCTCGCGACAGCCAGCTGATCCACGAACCGAGCGGTCGATCCGAGCCTTTCGCGAGCTTCGCGACGGCGGCGAGCGAGAGGACGCCGCCGGCGAAGCCCACGCTCAAGTCGGCCGACGAGTTCCGGATCATGGGGCACCACGTGGAGCGCCACGACATACCGCCCAAGGTCGACGGGTCCGCCACCTTCGCGCTCGACGTCCAGGTGCCGGGGATGGTCTACGCGACCGTGCGTCGCGCGCCGACCTTCGGCGGCGGGGTCGCCGGGGTCGACGACGTGAAGGCGCGGGCGATCCCGGGCGTGCTCGACGTCGTGCCGCTCGCTTCGAGCGGGATCTCGGCGGTCGTCGGCGGCTACGAGGCCGCCGAAGCGGTGGCCGTCGTCGCGACGGGGTACTGGCCCGCGAAGCAGGGACTCGATGCCCTCGAGATCGAGTGGACGAAGACGGGCAACGAGGGAGTTTCGACCGAGGATCTCTTCGCCCAGTTCGCCCGGGACATCGACGCACGCGTCGAACGGCAGACCGACGTCGTCGAGGGCGACGTCGAGGCGGCCTTCGCGAACGCCGCGCAGGTTCTCGAGGCCGACTACCGCGTCCCGTATCTCGCGCACACGTGCATGGAGCCGATGAACGCGGTGGCCGCGGTCGAGAACGGCCGCTGCGAGATGTGGGTCGGGTCCCAGAGTCCGCTCGGTTTCCGCAAGGCGGTCGCGACGGCCCTCGGTTTCGAGGTCGAGAACGTCACGGTCCACAACCACTTCATGGGCGGCGGCTTCGGGCGGAAGTCGCGCGCCGACTTCGCCGTCCAGGCCGCCCAGATCTCGGCGGCGGTCGGCAAACCGGTCAAGCTGATCTGGTCCCGGGAAGAAGACGTCCGGCAGGACTACTACCGCCCGGCGATCCTGAGCCGCTTCCGTGCGGGCCTCGACGAGAACGGTGACCTGATCGCCTGGGAGAATACGTACGTCGACAAGGGCGAGCCGGTCGAGGCCCCGCTCATCCCGTACACGGTCGCCGCCCGGGACATCGGCTACGTCGACAGCCCGACCCACGTGCCCTTCGGCGCCTGGCGAAGCGTCGATCACTCCCAGCACGGCTTCTTCACCGAGTCGTTCATCGACGAGGTGGCCGTCGCCGCGAACCAGGATCCGTACGCGTTCCGGGCCGCGCGGCTGAAGGACGAGCCGCGATTGCTGCGCGTGCTCCGGACCGCGGCCGAGAAGGCCGATTGGGGCACGCCCCTCGGCCAGGGGCGCGGTCGCGGGATCTCGCTCCAGGCGTCGTTCGGTTCGGTCGTGGCGCAGGTCGTCGAAGTCACCGTCGAGGACGGGGACGTCCGGGTCGACCGCGTCGTCGCCGCGGTCGATGCGGGTCTCGCCGTCTCTCCCGACGGGCTCACGGCCCAGATCGAATCCGGGATCGCCTATGGCCTGACGGCGGCGCTCTACGGCGAGATCACGATCCGCGACGGCGCCGTCGAGCAGAGCAACTTCCACGACTATCCCGCGCTCCGGATGTCCGCGGCGCCGAAGATCGAGACCCACATCATCAACAGCGGCGAGGCGATCGGAGGCGCCGGCGAGCCGGGCACACCCGGCATCGCGCCGGCGCTGGCGAATGCGGTCTACGACGCGACGGGGCTGCGCGTTCGGCAGATGCCGATGAGCGGCGTCGACTTCGAGAACGCCGATCGCGAGACGGCCGTCTAGGGCCGTCCGGTCGTTCGCCATGCCCGAAGCTCCCGACCCGCGTCGCGCCACGATCCTCGAAGCCGCCTACAAGGCGTTCGCCCTCTACGGATACCGTCGGACGTCGATGGAGGAGATCGCCCGCGGAACCGGGTTGTCCCGCGCGTCGCTCTACCTGCAGTTCGCGAACAAGGAAGAGATCTTCCGCGCGCTCTGCGAGCGGGTGCACGGCGAGGCGGTCGACGAGGCCGAGGCGGCGCTCGCGAGCGATGCACCGCTGGCCTCACGGCTGGAGGACGCGTTGGTCGCGAAGGTCGGGCGGCTGCTCGACGTGGTCGCCGACTCGCCACACGGCGACGAGATCGTGGACGAGAGCAGTCGGCTCTGCGGAGACATCGTGCTCGCCTCGAGCGAGCGCTTCCAGAAGGTTCTGGCCTCCGCGCTCGCAGCGGCCGTCCGGGCCGGCGAGCTTCGGCTCGCGGGGTCGGGACTGTCCGCCCCGGCCGCCGCCGAGATGCTCCGACTCTCGGCGACCGGACTGAAATACGGTGCCGGGAATGCGCGCGACTACCGCAAGCGGACGCGTCGACTCGTCCGCGTCTTCCTCGCCGGATTCGACGCGCTGGGCTAGATCGTCCCTGGCTTGGCTGCCAGTCCGTCGGCCCCAGCCGGAGTTTCGATCCATGTCCGCGAATCCGATGAGCCACGAAGAACTGGTCGAGGCGGCCGAAGAGCTCGCACCGCTCTTCCGCGCGAAGGCGAGGGAGGCCGAGCTCGCTCGTCGCGCCCCGGACGACGTGATCGAGGCCGTGAAGGCGAGCGGATCGCGCCTCGACAGTCCGATCCAGCGCGCCCTGCGCGACATCCAGACCGCCTCGAACCACGTCTTCTTCGATCGCGAGTCCCGCTACGCGGACTACGGCCGGATCCTGACGGGGCAGGGGGCGCAGAGTCTGCTCGCCTGAGACGTGTTCCCTTCCCGTGTGTTGCCCCCGCGTGTTGCCGATCGATTCGACAGCGCAGCACTCGGGCGGCATGCTTCGCCGACCATGCCCCGGTCCGCCATCCTGACGCCCACCGCCGACGTCGTCCTGACGGGCGGACTCTCGATCGTGGTGCTCCTGCCGCTCGTCTTTGCCTCTTCGTTCGTCGTCGACGACGTGCTGGAGTGGGTCGTGATCGGAACGGTCCTGGTGAACGTCCCGCACATCATGGGCTCGTACCGCTTGCTCTACACGTCGCGGGCGCTCGTGGCTCGCCACCGCTTCGCCGCGGTCTGGTTTCCGGGCCTGCTCGCGATCGCCTGCGTGGTCGCGACGGTCGCCGCGGCGACGAATCGGTCGTTCGTTCCACTGAACGTCGTCCACCTGGCCGCCGTCGGCTATCTCGCGGTTCACTACGTGGGTCAGACCTGGGGGATGATGGCGTCCTTCGCGCAGCTCGAAGGCGTTCCGTTCTCGCCGGACGAGCGAAGGGATCTACGGTGGAGCCTTCGGTACATCCTCGCCTGGCACCTCTGTTGGGTCGCGCGTCACTTCGTGCCCGTGCTCAACGAGTCGGCACTCGTCGAATGGATCTACGAGGCGATGACGGCGGGGCTCGCGATCTCGATGGCGGCGGGCGCCTGGCTGCTGGTCCGGCACGCACGTCGCCACGGACGCCGTCCGCCGGCCAGGATCGTCGTGCCGTGGCTCGCGAATCACGTCTGGTACCTGCTCATGGCGGTCGTTCCGGCCGCCGCGCCCGCGGTCCAGGTGGCGCATGCGCTCCAGTACCTCCCCTTCGTGATCCGGGTGGAGAAGAACCGGGCGGATGCGCAGCCGCCGACCGAGGTGGTGCGCAAGGCGGTCGGTCAGGCGGCGGCCTTCCTGGCGGCAGGCGGCCTCTGCCTCTTTCTGCTTCCGCACTGGATCAACCCGACGCCGCTACCGCTCTGGGTGGGCCTCCAGCCCGCCGCGATCGCCGCGTGTGCGGTTCCGCTGGCGCTCGTGCTCTTCGTGATCGCGCGACGGGGGGAGAAGACGTTCTCGCTGGTCCACCTGCTTTCGGTCGGGATTGCGCTCCTCGTCGCGGGTGGGATCGCCGACTGGTTCCTGGCCCCCGCGGTGGCGCTCGGCGCGGTCGAGCTCCTGGGCGCGAACGAATCGCTGCTTCGACTCGGGACGACGGTTTCGGCGTTCCTCAGCCTCCATCACTACATCACCGACGGTGTGCTCTGGAAGCTTCGCGACCCCGCCGTCCGGCGCGAGCTCTTCGCGCACGTATCGGCGCCGGCGTGAGCGCCGATCATCCGCGCGATCTCAGCGCAGTCGTGGTTCGAGGAGCGGCGTCAGCCAGCGCGCCAGGGTGCGTCGGAGATCGTCGAGATCGCGGTCGGGGCCGGGATCGTCGACGAAGCTCTTGAGCAGCCGGAGCAGGATCTCGGCGAACTCTTCGAGCTCGTCGTCATCGGCCGTCCAGTGGTCGCCGAGATAGAGGCGCAGCTCGTTCGAGACGAAGCGGTTCCGGCTCTGGGCGTGGACGGAGATCACGTCCCGCATCCGGAAGAGCTCCATCAGGTAGGGATCGTCCGTCGCCTCGGTGATCAGGATGACGAGGGTCTCGACGACGCGGTCGATGGGGTCTTCGAGGCGTGCCGTGCGCGCCCGCATCCGCTCGAGGAAGCCACCGCTGGCGGTGACCGCCGCCGCGTTGAAGAGCTCTTCCGCGCTCTGGAAGTAGCGGTAGACCGTGGGGCGGGTGACGCCGGCGGCGGCGGCGACGTCGGAGAGGGTCACCTTGGAGAAGCCGTGGCGCTCGATGCAGGTCTGCGCCACGGCGAGCAGGTGCTGCCGCGCCTCGGCGCTCGATTCCGGGCTCGCTCCCTTCCAGGATCCACGTCGGCTCATGGCTCGACTTTACAACATACGATGGCTGTAAAGTTGTATATAGTGGGAAGCGGAGCGACCGACGGATCCGCGGAGGATCCGGGATCGGTCGGATCGGCCCGTGTCCGGCGACTGACGAGTCAGAGAAGAAAGAGACGATGTCGAATCTGGAAGTCCGAAAGTTCGATTGGGATTTCGAAGGGATCCCTTTCATCTGGAACCCCCAGCAGCCGCGATTCTCCGTGCTGATGAACCAGATCACCTTCGTGATCATCAGCTTCGAGCGGTACATCACGAAGGCGATGCGCGAGGCGGAGTCCCGGATCACCGACGACGAGGTCCGGCTCGAGGCGCGGCTCTTCGGTCAGCAGGAGGGCGTCCACGCCGCTGCGCACATGAAGCATGCCCGCGCCCTGATCGCCCGGTACCCGGGCCTGCAGTCGATCCTCGACAAGTGCCAGGAGAGCTACGACGCGCAGTTCGAGGCGGAGTCGCTCGAATACCACCTCGCCTACGCCGGAAGCATGGAGGCGATCTTCACGCCCTTCTTCAAGATGGTCCTCGACAACCGCGAGATCCTCTTCGAGGGCGGGGACGAGCGGCTGTCCTCGATGCTCCTCTGGCATTTCTGCGAGGAGATCGAGCACCGCAGCTCCGCGCTCATGGTCTTCGACCACGTCGTCGGGAGCTACTGGTACCGGTTCAAGAACGCGGGGCCGATGCGCAAGCACGTGCGCGCGCTCTTCGAGATGTCGATCGAGGAGTTCAAGAAGCACGTGCCCGACGTGCCCCACAACGTCTACGAGGGGAATCCCTTCGCGAGCGTGCCGCGGTCGGCGACGCTGCGCTCTGCGGTCGGCGTGTTCGCGTCCCAGACGCCCTGGCACGATCCGGCCCATCAGCCGCTCCCCGACTACTACGACGAGTGGATCGGGAAGTACACGAGCGGCGACGACGTCATGCGGCTCTACGGTCAGCCGCCGGTCGTCGCTGGGGAAGCCGGTTGAGCGCGCCGCGGCCGCCTCAACCGGAGACGCCGCCGGCGGACGCCTTAGAGATCCACCATGCCGAGGTCGAGCCCGGCCTGCGGATCGCCTACGTCCGCGAGGGCGTCGGCGGCTATCCGCTCGTCCTGGTTCACGGCTATCCCGAGACGAAGCGGATCTGGTGGCGCAACATCCGACCGCTCGTCGAGGCCGGCTACGAAGTGATCGTGCCGGATCTTCGTGGCTACGGCGATTCGGATCTCTCCGCCAAGGACGAGTACGACCTCGTCTACTACTCCCGTGACGTCTACACGCTCGCGCACGACGTCCTCGGTCACGAGCGCGTCGGCCTCGTCGCCGGCGACGTCGGCGGCATGGTGATCGTCGACCTGGCGAACCGGAACCCCGGCTTCGTCGACCGCATGATCTTCTTCAACACGTCGCCGCCGGTCGTGCCGGAAGAAGCCGAATGGTACGCCGCGAACGGGCTCTCGATGGCGCCTCTCGACGACGGTCCGACCGGCGACTACCGCGTGCGGCAGGGCAGGGACCCGAAGGCCCTCCGCGCGGAGCTCGACACGCCGGCGCGCTGCCACCGCTACGTGCGCGACTTCTACGAGGCGCGGCTCTGGGCGTCGGAAGGCGCCTTCGAGGAAGCGGACTACGCCTTCATGTGCGAGCCCTTCGAGGACATCGATCATCTCGAGGCGAGCTGGGCCGTCTACCAGCTGGGCTACGGGCGCGAGATGAAGGAGATGCCGCTCGTCATGCAGAAGACCGAGACGCCGACGCTGATCCTCTACGGACCCGACGACCACGTCGTTCCGAAAGACTTCGCCAAGAAGTGCGAGATCGCCTTTCCGAACCGGACGGGCCCCCTGATCGTGCCCGAGGCCGGCCATTTCCTGCAGTGGGAGCGGGCGGACGTCCTGAACGAAGTGGCCCGCTTCTACTTCAGTGATCTGAGACCCACCAATCGCCCCTCGCGTCCCGCGCCGACACGCGAGTCGCTACCTTGATGCCCTGTTGCGAGCGCGACAGCGTCAACCCGGAGGACCCTTCGACATGAGCGCATTCGAAATTTCTCCCCTCGATCACATCGGCGCCGAGATCGTCGGTCTCGACATCCAGGCCATGACCGACGAGGTCAAGCGCGATCTCTACGCGACCTGGCTCGAGTATGGCGTGCTCCTCTTCCGCGAGGCGGCCTCCGATCCCGAGACCCACGTGAAGCTCGCGAAGGTCTTCGGCGAGCTCGAGATCCACCCGGTCAAGTCGCTGCTCGTTCCCGGGAACGACGAGCTGATCTTCCTGGGCGGCCACGGCAAGAACTCCGGCGGCGCACGCGTCATGGACGGCGACGTCCGGATCGGTCAGGTCTACTGGCACCAGGACACGGCCTACACCCCCGACATCTGCCGGGGCTCGATGCTTCGGATGATCGAGCCGTCGAAGCGGGCGGGGGGAACGACCTGGGCCGATACCGCGAAGGCCTACGAGGCACTCCCGAAGGACCTGGCCGAGCGGATCGCGACGCTCGAGACGCTCCAGTGCTACACCGACATGCCCCGTCGGACGTGGGGCATGCCCGGCCACGAGCTGCGCTACGCGACCCCCGAAGAGGGTCCGCAGAGCGAGGTCGAGGTTCCGGACTTCCCCCACGTCGCGCACCCGATGGTGGTGACCCATCCCGAGAGCGGGAAGAGGGCGCTCCTGCTGAGCCCGCTCGGCTATCTGACGATTCTCGGCCTCCCGGAAGACGAGGCGGACGACCTCTTCGAGACGATCGTCGCCCACACGACCCGTCCGGAGTTCTGCTACGAGCACTCGTGGGCCGAGAACGACGTCGTCCTCTGGGACAACCGACGCACGCTCCACACCGCGGAGGGATTCGGGGTCGACGACAACCGCATGATCCAGCGCGCGACCCTCGCCGGGCCGCAGCCGACGGGTCGGCTATTCGAGGGCGAGGCGGCGACGGCCTAGCACGTCCCGTTTCCGATCGGGAATCCGCTCGGCGGACGATGTCAGCCGCTCGCGCTGCGAAGCGATGGAAGATCGACGTCGGCGCGCGTCGAAAGCGTGATAGGATGGCTCCGACTCGAGGAGCCGTTCATGAAGCTGCGAAGCTCCCCCGCGACCGGTCGCACCGATAGAGGATCCCGATCCGAGGCGGTGCGCGCCGCGAAACCGTCATATCGGCTGCGATGGGCGGTCGCGTTCCTGGCACTGCTCGTGTTGGGAGACGGGAGCAGCGCGCAGGCGCAATTCGGATCGTTCTGGCAGAGCACAGGTGGGCCGCAGGGCGCGCTCGCACGCGACCTCGTGGAGGTCCCGGACGGCACGATGTTCGCCGCCGTACCCGGGGCGCGGCGGAGCCTCCAGCGCTTCGACGACCTCGCCGGCGTATGGGTCGAAGACCTGCGTCCGGAGGCTGCGACGCCGTTCCAGCTCGAGGTGACGGCGTTCGAGGTCTCGCCCGCCGGAGACTTCTACCTCGGCTCCGAATCATTCCCCGAGTTCTCCCGGAGCCTCGACGGGGGCCAGAGCTGGGAGTCCATCGCGATCCCGACGAATCCCCATCGGACGCCGTCCCGCATCCGATTCACGGACAGCGGCGCGTTGGTTGCGACCATGGGGCCGCGGATCTATCGCGCCGCGGCCTCCGAGCTCGTCCAGGATCCGACGCTCTGGACCTGGGAGCTCGTCGAGAACTTCCTGGTCGGGTTCCACGACCTCGCGGTCGCTCCGGGCGGTGTCGTCCTCGCCGCCACCTACCTCGACGGTCTCCTCCGGTCCGCCGACGACGGCGGGACCTTCGATCCGGTGTCGAGTCTCGCCGGGGTCGAGGTGACCCGGATCGCGCTCCAGGCGGACGCGTCCCTGCTCGCGGGCTCTCGCGCGTCCGGCGTCTTCTTCTCGAGCGACGGGGGGCTCACCTGGTCCCCCGATTCCGCAGGGCTGCCGTCGGGGGCGGTCCTCGCGATCCACCCGTCCTCGAATGGCGACGCGTACGTCTCGATCGACGGAGCGCCTCTCCAGTTTCGGGCCGCCACCGACACGAGCTGGTCGGACGCGGCCGATCAGCCGGACGGTTGGCGCGCTTCGGCGCTCCTCGAGCGAGCGGACGGGACGAGGGTCGTCAGTACGACGGCGGGCGTCTCCGTTTCGGCGGGAAGTGGACTCCCTTGGGCCGCGTCGAGCAACGGATTCCCCTCTTCAGAGGTCACGTCGATCGTCCAGCTGGCCGGAGGGGACGTCTTCGCCGGTGGATCCGGGGGCGTGTACCGATCCGTCGATGGCGGCGCGACGTGGGGACCGTCGGCCCACGAGACACCTTCGGTCATCGCGCTCGTCGAGGATCCGGCGGGAGGACTCGTGGCGGCCGTCGAAACGACCAACGTGACGCCCTTGGCCCCGCCAGCGTCTTTCACGGGGATCCCGCCAGCGGCGTTCCTCCGTTCGGACGACGCCGGTGACACCTGGTCTCCGATCCCCAGCCCGCCCGTCTTCACACCGAGCCTGCTCGACGTCGACGAGCTGGTCTCGGGCCCCGGCGTGATCCTCGCCGTGACCAACTTCGGCGTCTACGGAACCTTCGACGGCGGTCAGACCTGGAACAGCGAGCGCGGCTTCGTTCCGACCGGCGGGGTCGAGCAGCTGATCTGGGCGAATGGTGCGTTCTACGCCTGGAACCGAGCCGACGAGCGCGTGTACCGCTCTCTGGATTCCGGGGCGACGTGGTCGGGCGTCGGCGTGAGCCCAGGCATCGACGACAACTTCCCCGATTTCAGGGCGTCGCCGTCGGGACGATTCTTCGTGTTCGGCCGGGACCAGGGCGACGACAGGATCTTCGAGTCCACGGACCAGGGCACGACGTGGACTCCGGTCGCCAGCCCCGAAGCGAGTGACTCGCCCGTCGGATCGTGGTTCGCCGACGACGAGTCGCTCCTGATCAGCAATCCGAACGGCGTATTTCGACTGATCCCCGACTCGCCGGCTTCGACGGAACAAGCGCTCGCGCCGGCTCCACCGAGCGCGGCCTGCTGCGCCTTCGAGGTGCTCGACTCCGGGCACTCGGCGGTCGGGACCTCGAAGGGCGTGTTTCTCAGCGTGAACCCGGTGCCGGAGCCTTCGCTCCTCGTCGGACTCGCGTCGGGGATGCTCTGGTTGGCAGGTCGCGGGCGAGGCGCTCCTCGACGTCGAATGCGATAGGGGGCGTCTCGGCGGCTCGCTCCGTGCGGTCGGCGAGCTAGCCTGGAGGGCGCAGAGCCACGACCGGTCGTCGCGTTGCCCAGGGCTCGGCTCGGGTCGTCCTGCTCGCGTGACCGGAGGACCCCATGCTGCTCGAAGACAAGGTCGCCGTCGTGACCGGGATCGGCCCCGGTCTCGGCCGGGACATCGCGCTCCTCTTCGCCCGTGAAGGCGCGCATCTCGCGATCGCGGCGCGCAACGAGGAACGCCTGAAGGCCGTCGCCGCCGAGATCGAAGCGCTCGGTCGCGACGTGCTGGCGATCCCGACCGATTTGACGGACCGCGCGGCCTGCCAGGCCCTCGTCGCCGCGACGATCGAACGCTTCGGTCGCGTCGACGTGCTGGTCCAGAACGGCCACTACGACGGCGACTACAAGATCGTGACCGAGTCCGATCCCCAGGACTGGCGGGACATCATGGAGGTGAACCTCTTCGGTGCCTTCCACCTCGTCCAGGCGGTCGCGCCCTCCATGAAGGCGCGCGGCGACGGGCGGATCATCCTGGTCAACACGGGCGCGAGCACCGACCCGCCGCCGACCCTCGGCGCCTACGCAGCGTCCAAGGCGGCGCTCGCGAGTCTCGTGCGCACGCTCGCCGTCGAGCTCGGACCCGAGGGCATTCGCGCGAACGGCATCCAGCTCGGCCCCATGACCGGGGACAACTTCACGGGCTACGTCGAGAGTCTCGCGCAGGCATCCGGACGGACCTACGAGGAGGAGCTCGCCCTCTACAACGAGCAGTTCGCCCTGCGCTACACGCCGACGACGGAGGAGTGCGCGGGCACGGCCCTCTTCCTGGCCTCGGATCTCGCGCGGCCGATCACGGGACAGAGCATCGCGGTGAACGGCGGGAAGTGGTTCCTCACCTGAGCACGACGGCCGCGCCCGTTCAGCTCGGCGCGTTCGCCTCGAGGTCCATGCCCTGGACGAGCTCGATCTGGTAGCCGTCGGGATCCTCGACGAAGGAGATCCAGACGTCCCATTCCTCGAGATGCATCGGCTCGACCACGCTCTTCGCGCCGGCCGCGATCGCCTTGACGTGGAGCGCCTTCACGTCGTCCGTGTTGACGTAGAGCTTCCACATCGCGCCGACCTTCTTGATCCCGTCCGCGCTCTGATCGATCGGGGCGGTCTTGTCGTCGTGTTCGGCGAGCTGGAGCGCGGAGCCCGGGCCGCCGCCCCAGATGAGCGCTTCGTTCGTTCCCGGGATCTGGGTCCGGCTGTGGAGCTTCAGCCCGAGGACGTCGGTGTAGAACTCGACTGAGCGCTCGAGATCGCTCACGTTGATGCAGTACTGGCCCAGAGTGGTTCCCACGGTCGTTCCTTTCCTGTGCGTGTCGCCCATGTCCGAGTGAATGCGGAGCGAGCCCGTCAGATCGGGCAGTCGCCCCCGCCGAGCTTCTTCGCTCGGTCCGTGAGGTTCGCTTCGAGCGTAGCCTCCCGGCCGATCATGATGACGAAGTCCTGGTTGCGAATGCCGTCGAGTGCATGCTGAGCAAGCTCGTCCAGGTCCTGCACGGGGAGCTCGAAGCCCATGCGCTCGTTCAGATCGCTGGCGAAGGCCTCGAAGCTGGCCGGCTCGGCTTCCGGAAGGGCTGCTTCGCGTGCGAGCTCCGGGGGGCGGTTGCGGGATCCGGTGAGCAGGCCGGTGTTCAGGAGGCCGCCGCTCGGGTAGAGGATCGCGGCGCTGACGTTCGTGTTCTCGTCGCGAAGCTCGGCGGCGAGGCATTCGGTCAGGATCGACACCCCCGCCTTGCTCGCCGCGTAGATGGACTGCTTGGCCATCGGCGTCACGCCTCCGTTGCCCGACGAGGTGTTGACGACGACGCCTTCTTCGCCGGAGGCGATCATGCGCGGCACGAAAGCGCGAATACCGTGGGTGACGCCGAGCAGGTTCACGCCGATCAGCCACTCCCAATCCGTCGCTTCGGTCTCCCAGAGGTTGATGAAGGGGACGCCGACGCCGGCGTTGTTGAAGAGCAGATGGCACGCCCCGTGCCGATCGAAGACCTCGTCCGCCAGGGCGTTCACGGAGGCGCCGTCGCGCACGTCGACGACGACGCCCGAGATCTCTCCGCCGCCTTCCCCCAGCTCGGCCGTCGTCGCGTCGAGCGCGGCCTGCTCCACATCGGCGATGACGACTTTCGCGCCGGCGCCGAGGAGAGCGCGCGCGATCGCCTTGCCGATCCCGCTCGCGCCGCCCGTGATCACGGCGACCTTGCCCGTGAAGTCCTTCATCTTCCATCCCTTCCGTTCGCGGCGACCCTGCCGCGGGGGATCACGCGAAGTCGCTCCGCGGCGGACCGATCCGCTCGACGATCGGCGCGAGCGCGTCGACGTCCAGCTTGTAGAAACGCGCCGCGTTGCCGCCGAGCATCGCCGCCAGGTCGGACTCGGGCACGTCCCGGAAGAGCGCTCGCCGATCGACGTCGGTGTTCGGCCAGCAGCCCTCGGGATGGGGGTAGTCCGTCCCCCACATGATCGATTCGAGCCCGATCGCCTCGCGCTGCTCGACTTCGGTGCGCTTCAGGAGCGAGGTGCCGACGGCGACGTTGCGCCGGAAGTACTCGCTCGGCTTCATCGAGAGGTGGGACGTGAAGTCGCCCATCTTGGCCGAGATGTGCGTCTCGCTGAAGTTGCGGTCGGCCGTCTCCAGGAAGGGAGGGACCCAGTCGCCCGAACCCTCGGTGATCGCGACGCGCAGGTCCGGGTGTCGTTCGAAGACGCCTCCCCAGATCAGGAAGTTGAGCGGTCGCGTGAGCCACCAGACGAACTCGGTCGTCGCGGCGCCGACCGCGCCGATCGCGAGCGAGCCGTCCGGGTTGAAGGCGAAGTAGTCCTCCTTGGGCGACGGACCCGAGTGGAAGTGGATGGGCATCTCGAGCTCGGCGCAGACCGCCCAGAGGGGGTCGTAGCGATCCAGGTGGTAGGGCGGTTGCGTGCCCCACATGACGGGGAGCATGACGCCGCGAAGCCCGTTCTTGCGCGCCCAGCGCACCTCCGCGATCGCCTCGTCGACGTCCCAGAGCGCCGGGACGATCGCGAGTCCGATGTGGCGTTCGGGCGTGATGCTGCAGAACTCCGAGAGCCACCGGTTGTGGGCGCGCGCCCCGGCCCACTGGAGCTCCGGATCGACGCCTTCGGTTCCGAGTCCCAGGCCGGCGTCGAAGGGCGGGCTGTTGTTCTCCGTGATGCCGTCCGGAAAGATCACTTCGACCGCGATGCCGTCGCCGTCGAGGACCTCGATTCGCCGGTCGTGGTCCCAGGCGCCGGTCAGCCCGTCCCAGTTCTCGAGCTTCCACTTCTCGTTGAACTCGTCGATCAGGAAGAGCTTGCCGAGCGCGTCGCGTTGGGCGGCCTCCGCGGCCACGGCCCGGTCGAAGGCGTCGTGGTGCTTCGACTCGAGATAGTCGCGGTAGCGCTCGGGCGGCAGGCCGGCGTGACAGTCGGAAGAGACGGCGAGGTGGCGGGTCATGATTCGTCCTCCAGGGTCGGATCGTGGGCTTCGGTCGATCCACGGGGTGCGATCGCGTCGGCGAGGAACCGGGCGGCGGCTTCGCCGCGCTCGTGGAGCGGGTAGGTCGGGTCGTGGACCCAGTTGAGCGCCATCGATGCGACGACGCTGGACACGACTTCCGCCATCGTGTCGAGGGGCATGTCGTCCCGCACGACGCCGCGCGAGACGCCCTCGCGCAGGAACGAGCGGAAGGCCCCGTGGAATCGACGATCGCGATCGGAATTGCCGTCGGTCGCGGCCGTCATCCAGATCAGCCCCTGGAGCTCGCGTCTCGTTTCGTCCCCGACGTTCGAGCCGTCCGGGGCTTCGAGGAAGAGGGCGCGAAGCTGGGACTCGATCGATCCTGGTTCCTTGGCGAGTGCTTCGAGTCGCGAGGAGAGTCGGTTCTCCGAGCGATTCGTGAGCCCGCGGAGCAGATCGCGTTTGCCCGAGAAGTGATTGAAGAACGTCCCATAGGCGATGCCCGCCTCGGAGCAGATCTGCGCGACCTTCGTTTCGTCGAAGCCCTGCTCGGCGAAGAGCCGTTCGGCCACGTCGAGCGTGCGCTCGATCGTGGCTGCTCTTCGCTGCTCGCGGCGGCCCGCGCCCGGGCTGACTTCGTTCGGCATCATTGACTTTGTACTTGGATCCAAGTACAAAATCAACTCCGAAAACGCCGCACCCACGGTTCAGGAGGCCCACGGATGAACGCATCACAGGAAGGCGTCGCGCTCCCGCTCCCCAACGGATGGTTCGCCGTGGCCTGGAGCCACGACCTCGGCGAGGGCGACGTGCAGTCCGTCCGCTGCTTCGGCCGGGATCTCGTCCTCTACCGGTTGTGGAGTGGAGAGCCCGCGCTGCTCGATGCCTACTGCCCGCACCTCGGTGCCCATCTCGGTGTCGGCGGACGCGTGATCGAGGATTCGATCCGGTGTCCGTTCCACGGATGGCGATTCGATTCGACCGGCCAGTGCGTGTCCATTCCCCACTGCAAGAGCATTCCGCCGAACGCGAAGCTCCGCGGTTGGGACGTCATCGAGAAGAACGGAATGATCTTCGCGTGGTATCACGCGGAGGAGAAGCCGCCGAGCTGGGAGATCCCGACGATCCCCGAGTTCGGCGACGCCGACTGGACCGAGCCGCGACACGTCGATCTCGAAGTGCCCATCCACCTCCAGGAGCTCGCCGAGAACAACTGCGATCCGGCCCACTTCGAGTTCGTGCACGGGAGCGCCGACATTCCGCCGACGGAGATGGAGCTCTCCGAAGAGGGGCGCTTCTACCGGATGTCGAGCCCGTTCACCCGCGAGACGCCCGTGGGTCCGATGGAGATGCAGCTCATTCGCGACTCGTGGGGCCTCGGTCTCTCGACGGTGCGAACCGAAGGCCTTCCCGGCGTCAGCATGTTGCTCTTCACGTCGACGACCCCGGTCGAGACGGATCGGTCGGTCATGCGCTGGTCGCTCACGGTGACGCGCAACATCGCCGGACAGGCGGGCGACGAGTTCATGCAGGGCATCGTCGACGGCGTGAAGCAGGACATCCCGATCTGGACGAACAAGATCCACCGGGCCAATCCGGTTCTCTGCGAGACCGACAGGTACATCGCCGAGTTCCGGAAGTGGACGCGGCAGTTCTACTCCGAGCCGGCGGGCGAGGCGCTGGCGGGGTAGCCTCGAACGGCTGCGAATTCGAACCCCAACGAAGGACTCCACATGTTCGATCTCAAAATCACCGGCGGCACGATCGTCGACGGGACGGGGACGGCGCGCTTCGTCGGTGACGTCGCGATCAAGGACGGCGTGATCGCCGCCGTCGGCCCGGATCTCGAAGGCGAGGCGAGCGAGACCCTCGACGCCTCGGGCCATCTCGTGACGCCCGGCTTCGTCGACATCCACACCCACTACGACGGCCAGGCCACCTGGGACAGCCTCCTCGACCCCTCGGCCAGCCACGGCGTCACGACGATCGTGACCGGCAACTGCGGCGTCGGCTTCGCCCCCGTCCGCCCCGGCGACGAGAAGCGCCTGATCGAGATGATGGAAGGGGTGGAGGACATCCCCGGAACGGCGCTCTACGAAGGGATCGAGTGGAGCTGGGAGACGTTCCCGCAGTACCTCGACGCGCTGGACGGGCGCGAGTACTCGATGGACATCGCCGCCTTCGTCCCGCACGCGCCGATCCGGCTCTACGTGATGGGCGAGCGCGGGGAGCGGAACGAGGCGGCGACCGCGGAGGACATCGCGGAGATGTCCGAGCACGTGCGCGCCGCGATCGCGGCGGGCGCTGTCGGGGTCTCGACCTCGCGCTCGCTGAACCACAAGACCCTCGATGGCGAGCTCGTCGCCGGCACCTTCGCTGGACAGGCGGAGCTCGAGGGACTCGCGAGCGCGATGCTCGAAGCGGGGGGCGGTCTCTTCGAGGTCGTGCCGCAGGGCGAGACGGGGGACGACGAGGCGCTCATCCTCGGAGAGATCGAGCTGATCAGCCGCGTCTCGAAGGAGACCGGGGCCGAGGTCTCGTTCCTGATGGTCCAGGCGGGGGGTGCGCCGGAGCTCTGGCGCAAGCAGCTCGAGGCGGTGGCCGAGGCGAACGCCGGCGGCGCGAAGCTCGTCCCGCAGGTCGGCGGTCGCCCGGGCGGGATGCTGATCGGGCTCCCCAGCTATCACGGGTTCATGCGACGACCGACCTTCCGTCGCCTCGAGGCGGAGCTCTCGGGCGACGCACTCGTCGAGGCGCTCCGGGATCCGGCGAATCGCGCGGCGATCCTCGGCGAGACCGACGAGCCGCTGCTTCCGAGCGAGCAGTTCGGGGCGATGACCGAGGCGATGCCCTTCCTCTTCCAGGCCATGTACCCCCTCGGCAATCCGCCGAACTACGAGCAGACGGCGGATCGTTCGATCGCGGGGATCGCCGCGTCGACGGGCCGCGATCCCTGGGAGGTCCACTACGACCTGCTCGTGGACGGCGAATGGGTGCTCGGCGCCTTCGTGAACTACGCGCAGGCGTCCCAGGAGCCCTTGCGGGCGATGATCGAGGATCCGGCGACGGTGCTCGGGCTCTCGGACGGCGGCGCGCACGTGAAGATGATCTGCGATGCGTCGGTGCCGACCTACATGCTGACGCATTGGGTCCGCGACCGGGAGCGCGGCGATCGGCTGTCGCTCGAGGCGACCGTACAGAAGCAGACGTCCGAGTCGGCGCGAGTCGTCGGGATGCACGACCGCGGCACGATCGAGGTCGGCAAGAAGGCGGACCTCAACGTGATCGACTTCGAAGGGTTGACGCTCCATCCGCCGCGCTCGGTCAACGACCTGCCCGCCGGCGGCGCGCGGATTCTGCAGGACGCGTCGGGCTATCGCGCGACGATCGTGAGCGGCGTCGTGACGCGGCGGGACGATCGGGACACGGGAGCGCGACCCGGGCGGTTGGTGCGGTCCGGGCGGGCCTGAGCGCCGCTGGCCTCGACGCGTCCGGACGGCGTCAGTCTCCGGCCGTGACCTGCGCGGTCGCCCAGCGATAGTCCGCCTTCCCGCTCGGGCTTCGCTGGATCGTGTCGACGAAGACGAAGGCCTTGGGCAGCTTGTATCGCGCGACGTGGCGCTCGGCCTCGGCGAGGAGCGCCGGCTCGTCCCGCGCGGCCCCCTTCGCGAGGGCGATCACGGCGACGACCTCCTGCCCCCAGCGGTCGCTCGGACGCGGTGCGACGACGACGTCGAACACGTCGGGATGGGCCTTCAGCGCGCTTTCGACTTCCTCGGCGAAGATCTTCTCTCCGCCGGAGTTGATGCAGACCGAATCCCGACCGAGGAGCTCGACCGAGCCGTTCTCGTTGTAGTGGGCCCGGTCGCCGGGAACGGAGTACCGCTCGCCATCGATTCGCACGAAGGTGCGTGCGGTCTTCTCGGGGTCGCCGAGATAGCCGAGGGGCATGCGGCCGCTCTTGGCGAGCCAGCCGATCTCGCGCTCCTCCGGAGCGAGGACACGGGTGAGGTCCTCGCTCACGACGACGGATCCGGACGCGGCATTGAAAGCGCCCGACTGGGTGTTGTTCCGGGTCGACACCTGCATGCCCTGGATGCCGCCCTCGGAGGAGCCCATTCCGTCCACGATCACGATGTCCGGGAGACACTCGAAGAACGCGTCCTTGTTCGTCCGGGAGAGTGGGGCGCCGCCGGACGAGACGATCTTCAGCTCGGACAGCTCGCGATCGTTCTCGCGGAGCTCGTCGATCAGCGGCCGCGCGAAGGCGTCTCCGACGATGGTCATTCCGTTCACGCGCTCGCGGGCGGCGGTATCGAGGAAGTCCGCGGGGTCGAGCTTCCGGACTTCGCTCGGGAAGACGGCGGTCGCGCCGCCGGTCATGCCGTTCACGAGCGTCCACTGGGCGGCGCCGTGCATGAGCGGAGGGCCGACCAGCATGCGACCCGGCTCGGCCTCGGAGGCTTCCTTCGCCATCTCCTCGAGGGACGCGAAGACGACGCCGTTCTGTCGCCGCCCGCCCATCGCGGTGATGAAGATGTCTTCGGCGCGCCACAAGACGCCTTTGGGCATGCCGGTCGTGCCACCCGTATAGAGGATGTAGAGGTCGTCGGGCGAGGGATCGACCTCTGGGCGCGCGGTCGAGGCGGAGGCCACCGCCGACGCGTAGTCGAGCGCGCCGTCGACGAGCGCGTTACCGGAATCGTCCTGGACCTGGAGGAGCAGCTCGAGACGAGGGAGCTTCGCGCGGACGCGCTCGATCTGCGGAGCGAATTCGGCGTGGTAGACCACCGCCCGCGTGTCCGCGTTGTCGAAGAGGTAGAGCAGCTCCTCTTCGACATAGCGGTAGTTCACGTTGAACGGCGCACAGCGGGCCTTCCAGGCGCCGAACATGCCTTCCGCGTACTCGGGGCTGTTGTAGAGATAGAGCGCGACGTGGGGCTGCCCCGACTCGTGGTCCTCGAGGGCGTCCCGCTCCTTCTCGGCGGTCAGGCCGTGTTCGAGGAAGACGTTTCCGAGCGCGTTCGTTCGCTGGTCGAACTCGGCGTAGGTGATTCGTCGGTCGCCGAGAACGAGCATCTCCCGGTCGGGAACGGTCTGGGCGAGGGCTTCGATGACGCCGGGGAGGGTGAAGGGCATGGGATTCCCAGGAAGTGGAGGAGGGTTGGAGGTCGTTCAGCCGATGACGCCGGCTTCTCGAAGCCTGTCGATTCGCGTTCCGTCGAAGCCCCAGGCTTTCAGGCACTCGGTCGTATCCGAGCCGGGGGCCGAGGCGAGCGACGAGACGCCGACTTCGCTTCGGCTGAATCGCGGCGCGGGCCCCGGTTGGTACTTCCCGGGCTCGACCTCGACGAAGACCTCGCGGGACGCGTTGTGCGGGTGTGCCGGGGCTTCCGTCATCTTGAGGACCGGCGAGAAGCAGATCTCGCGGCCCTCCATCGCGGTACACCACTCGTCGCGCGTCTTCGTCTTGAAGATCGCCTCGACGCGCTCCTTGAGCTCCGGCCAGGCGGACGAGTCCATCTGGTGGGGCAGGTCCTCGCCGGCCAGCCCGAGCACGTCGAGCAGGTTCGCGTAGAACTGGGGCTCGAGCGCGCCGATCGAGACGTATCCGCCGTCCTTGCACTCGAAGACGTCGTAGAAGTGGGAGCCGGTATCCAACATGTTCGTGCCCGGCGCTTCGTTCCAGGCGCCCGCCTGGGCGGCGCCGAAGATCGATGCGGACAGGAGCGCCGCGCCGTCGCACATCGCGGCATCGACCACCTGTCCCTCGCCCGAACGGGATCGCTCGAGGAGCGCGGTCACCATCCCGAACGCGAGCAACATCCCACCGCCGCCGAAGTCGCCCAGGTAGTTGACCGGCGGAGTGGGGCGCTCGCCCTTCCGGCCGATCGTGTGGAGCGCACCGGTGATCGCGATGTAGTTGATGTCGTGGCCGACGTCGTCCTTGTAGGCGCCGGATTGGCCCCAACCGGTCATGCGCCCGTAGACGAGACCGGGATTCCGGGCGAGGCAGACGTCCGGGCCGAGGCCGAGGCGCTCCATCACGCCCGGACGGAGACCTTCGATGAAGCCGTCGGCCTGCTCGACCAGGTCGAGGACCGCGGCAACGCCGCGCTCGTCCTTGATGTTGATCGCCGCGCTCTTGCGATTTCGACCGAGGACGTCCGCGGGCCCCCCGCCGCCCGACAGGAACCCGCCGCCCGAGACGCGGTCGACGCGAAGGACCTCGGCGCCCATGTCGGCGAGCATCATCGAGGCGAAGGGGGCCGGGCCGATGCCGACCATCTCGATGATCTTGAAGCCTGAGAGCGGTCCGGGCATGAAGGGTCCTTTCGGGTCGCTGCGCGCGACGATCTCCGGACAGGTTCTAGCGAATCGTCGCCAGGCCGTTGTCGAGAATCATCGGCGCGCAGACGAAGAGCCCGATCGCGGGTACCCGATCATGGGACGGAGGAGCCGGACGCCGCGGCGAGGCCCGCCACGAATGAGGAGGACGGCGAATGGCGAGATCCGGACGGCGACCCAGGTGTGGAACGCGAAGGAGCCGGCCAGAAACAGCGCCGCCGCGCGGTCGGCCCGGTCGAGGGCCATCTTCATCCTTCGGGTTCTCCTGGTCGAGATTCGTCCCCAGAAAGGTTCAGAGCTGGACGACCCATCGCATCGCGGCGATGACTGCGTCCGGTCGATCGCGCAGCGCGCCCGGATTGATGACGTACTGAACGTCGGCTTGCGCCGACAGCCACCCCAGAAGAGGGGCTCGATAGGTCCATTCGAGCGCGATCTCTGCGCTCGCCGCCTGTCGACCGTCATCACGTGCCGCGTCGCGAAGGGCGTCGCCGGCGAACGCCGCCGCGACGCCGAAGCCCGCTTCGTCGTCGGGTCGGATCGGCAGCAGGCCCTCGTAGACGACACCGCCTCCCACGTACGCGTCGAACGGACCCGTATCCCCGTCGGCGAAGCCGAGCTGTACGAATCCGGACAATCCACCCGTGTCGAGCGGGTCGAGTCGGTCCGCGTCGAAGTCGGCGATGGCATAGAAGCCGGGATGTCCTCGCGACCGGATCGGCTCTCCGAGTGCGTCGACCCGGGAGACATGGGGCTGCTTCGCGGTGTACGCCCACACCCCGACGCCCACTCGGATGAAGTCGCCGTGGTCCGCCCAGGCTCTCCCGACGCGACGGCGGTGGGCCCCACGCGTCGCGTCTTCGTCCGCGTCCGGCCGCCCGGTCGCCGACCGGTGGTAGCCGAGCTCGGCGATCACGAGCGCCCCTTCGTCGGAGTCGAAGCGGATTCGCGGTCCCTTGGGTCGACGCGGATCTCCCGGCTCCCCTTCGACGATCGCGACCTGCAGATCGAAGCCTTCGATCGGTTCGATCTTGAATCGCGCGCCCAACCCGGCGGTCGGAAAGATCGATGGTCCGTTCACGCCGGAACCGCCGAACGCGGCTCCGGTTCCGAACGAGCTGTGGATGAAGAGCTCGGCGCTATCGATCGCGTAGAACTCGGAGTTGACGTCGTAGAGCCCGACGAGGATCGACGCATCGCCATCGAGGAGCGCCTTCTGCCACCACGCTTCGAAGAGGTTGATCGAGTCCCGCGCCTCGATGTTGTCGACGGCCTGGAGGTCGCCGACGAAGCTCGAAGGGCGCTCTCCGTGCGTCAGTAGGCCGTACAGGAAGAACGTCCCGAAGTCGGCGTCGAAGGCAGTCCTGGTATCCCAGGTGAGCGTTGCGTCCAGGTTCCCGAGGAAGCCGCGCTTTCGCGCGATCCCTCCGTCGACATTGGCGACGAGGTCGGCGGTGTAGACGGCCTCGACGTCGACCCCCCACCGCGCGGATGCGGTCTTCAGCCACGGCGACTCGCCCAGCAGTCTCTCTCGGCGAAAGAGGTCCGAGTCGGCATCCGAGTCGGCATCGGAGCTCGTCGCTCGAGCCTGCGCGCCTGTGGAAGCGAGCGCGAGCGCGACCAGGATGAGCGCGCCGCGCTCGATCCACCGTAGGGGCCGACGGCTGGACGGGAAGCAGGTCGAGCTGTTCAACTTCATCGCTCCGCCACGCGGGCCGAGACCCGTGGGGCGACACGCCACCGCTTGGTCGTGTCGCATCGCATCGGGTCGGCTGGGGTCATATACCAGATGCGCGAACGCGGGAATCGGTCTCAGCCAATCGCTGGACGCTCCTAGGCGTGCGCGGGCGTCGAAGCGCGCCGCCGGAGTCGGGGCGGGCGAGCGGGCGCACGTGCCCGACTCGTTCACGACTCGTGCCCAACCCCGATCGCGTCGCGCGACTCCGGTGAACCGGTCGCTGCGAATTCGCGAGTGCAATCGAGGGGTTGCGGTGGTGGCCCAGGGCGGGGTCGAACCGCCGACACCGCGATTTTCAGTCGCGTGCTCTACCAGCTGAGCTACCGGGCCACCGAAGGAGCGGAAGAGTAACGGAACCCGCCGCCCCGTCCATCCATTCGGCACGAAAACCGCGGAACCGAAGCGCGGAAAACCCGAGCCATGACGGGGGTCTCCCACGGGGGGAGCCGCGAGCGATCAGCGAGCGGCGAGTCCGGCCGCAGGCCGGGAGGTGCGAGCGATCAGCGAGCACCGAGTCCGGCCGCAAGCCGGGAGCCGCGAGCGATGAGCGAGCCGCGAGTCCGGCCGAAGGCCGGGAGCGGCGGCGTTCACCGAGCCCCGCCGCCACCTCGCAAGCCCAACTTCTACTGCCCCGCCGCGTCCGCCGCGGGCGCCGCCGGCGGTGCCGAGGACTCACTCGCACGGGCGCTCTCCGCCGTCGTCCCGTCCACCTCGCCGACCGTTTCGACCAACGCGATCTCGCCCGCGCCTTGCTCGAGCTCCATCGCACTCCGAACTGCCGCGACCTGGCCCACGGGCCGGACGCTCGTGATCGTGACGTTCTCGATCGGGCGGTCCTTGGGGCCCCATCGGCCGGAGCGATCGATCGCGACGCGGGTGATGTCGTCGACGAGCTCCATGCCGTCGAGGACGCGGCCGATCGTGTTGTAGCGGCCGTCGAGGTTGCGGTTGTCGGCGTGCATGATGAAGAACTGGGCGCTCGTCGAGTCCGCGCGGCCGCGGTTGCCCATTCCGACGACGCCGCGCAGGTAGGGCGCGGCGGAGAACTCGTCGGGCAGCGGGTTCTCGCCGCCGCCGGTTCCGTCGTTGGTCGGATCGCGGTCGCGGCTCTTGGGGTCGCCGCCCTGGATCATGAAGCCGGGGATCACGCGGTGGAAGGTCGTGCCGTCGTAGTAGCCCTCGTTCGCGAGGTCGATCACGTTGACGACGGTCGCAGGGGCGAGCTCGGGCATGAGCTCGATCAGGACCGTGCCCTCCTGCTCCGGCGTCTCGATCTGGAGCTCGAGCACCGGGTGGCTCGGATCGTTCGGCCAGGCGAAGTCGTCGTTGCCCTCGGTCTCCGCGGGCTCGATCTTCGTCAGGCCGGCGAGGGAGGGCGTCGGGCCGTTCTCGCCGCAGCCGACGAGGGCCACCCCGAGTGCGCCGGCCGTCACGAAGAGGGCTGCGATCCAGAGGGGTCGCAATCGTCCGTCGGAATGGGAGGGGTGTGATAGCGTGCCGCGCATGTCGGATACATCGTCCGAGGCGACGGCGGAGCTGAGCCCAATCGCCCGCTTCGGGACGCAGCAGAGGGGGCCGACCTTGCGGAAGCTCAACGGAATTGCGGCTTCGCCGCGTACGAGGGTGACGGGTCCCACCTCCGTGCAACATCCCGTCGCGCGGGCGGTCGCCGTCCTGCTCCTCTTCCTTCTTCTTCTCTTCCTCCCTGCCTCGTCGGCCATCGCTGCAGCCGGTGCGCCCGCCGTGGGCACCGGCGGGATGGTCGTCTCGACCCATCGCGCCGCCGCCGCGGCCGGGGCGAGGATCCTCGAAGAGGGCGGCAATGCGATCGATGCGGCGGTCGCGACGGCCTTCGCGGTCGGCGTCGTGCAGCCCTTCTCCGCCGGCGTCGGGGGCGGCGCGTTCGCCCTCGTGCGGCTCGAGGACGGGACGATCCGTGCGCTCGATGCGCGCGAGACGGCGCCGGCCAAAGCCACGCCGACCATGTACACCGACCCGGGCGTGCCCGAGCGGGCCTCGGTCCTCGGACCCCTCGCCGTCGCGACGCCCTCGTTCGTGCCGGGGATGGTCGAGCTGCTCGAGAAGCACGGCACGATGTCGCTTCGCCAGGTCCTGGCGCCCGCGATCGAGCTCGCCCGCGGCGGGATCGAGATCGGCCGATACCACGCGCGCATGGCCGGGTTCATGCGGCGGCGCTTCACCGAGGACGCCTTCTCCGAGACCTGGCGGATCCAGTTCGCGCCCTTCGATCCGGCGACCATGCAGGGCGAGGTCCTGAAGCAGGAAGACCTGGCACGGAGTCTCGAGCTCCTGGCGATGCGGGGCGAGCGGGTGTTCCGGGATGGTGAGGTCGGGCAGGCGATCGTCGCCGAGGTCCAGCGCCGCGGCGGCATCCTGACCCTCGACGACCTGCGCAACTTCGAACCGAAGTGGCGGGAGCCCGTACTCGGCGACTACCGGGGCCATCGCATCGCGAGCTTCCCGCCGCCGTCCTCCGGCGGCGCCGTCCTCGTGCAGGCACTCAACGTACTCGAAGGGTTCGACCTCTCGGCCCATCGTTCCCGCGATGCCTCGGCCATCCATCTCGTGACCGAGGCGATGAAGCTCGCCTTCGCGGATCGCGCCGCGTACATGGGCGACTCGGACTTCGTCGACGTCCCGATCGCCCGACTCGTGTCCAAGGACTACGCGAATGCCCAACGCGCGCGCATCGACGCGAAGCAGGCGACGCGGATCGAGGCGCCGGGTGCGATCCCCGAAGACGCGGGGACGACGCATCTCTCGGTGACCGACGCGGCGGGCCGCGCGGTCGCGCTCACCATGACGATCAACACGCCCTTCGGCTCCGGGATCACGGCGAAGGGGACGGGTGTCGTCCTCAACAACGAGATGGACGACTTCGCGATCGCGACCGGGACGCCCAACAGCTACGGCCTGATCGACACGCGCGGTGCGAACCTGCCCGCGGCGGGCAAGCGGCCGCTGTCGAGCATGACGCCGACCATCATCGACAAGGACGGTCGGCTCTTCATGGTCTCGGGCAGCCCCGGCGGCCCTCGCATCATCTCGACGACGCTGCTCACGATCCTCAACGTGATCGACTGGGGCATGGATCCGCGTGCCGCCGCCGCGGCCCCCCGCTACCACCACCAATGGGATCCGGACAAGCTCCGGGTCGAGCCGGAGACGCCGGCTGAGGTGATCTCCTCCCTCGAAGCGAGAGGGCACATCGTCGAGCTGAGTCCGCGCCATTGGTCCGCGGCCGAGGTCATCGTCGTCGATCCCGGGACCGGCCGGCACCTGGGCGGGAGCGATCCGAGGACGGATGGGGGCGCGATCGGTGTAACCGAGTCTGCGGATCGGAAATGATCCGCACGGTTCATTCGCGCTTCGGACGGGGCGAAAAGGCTTTCGATAGCAAGGGCTTGTCGACGGAGTTGCCGGTACGCAGCGGGCTGGATGCACACGCCTGAAGGCCGCGGGTAGTGGACTTTTTTCTGAGGAAGTGTCGAAGTTTTTTCCACATAATCCCCGCTGCGGTTTATATTCACCCCACGTCGCTGGACGGCAGGTCCGATTGAAAGTGGGTGGGCCCGAAAACGAGGCATTCGCCCCACCCCCACAAGCTTTCAAGGGGATATTCGGCCTTTTGCGGACCACGCCTCCTCCGACGTGCGACTCCCTTCTTGGGAAGGGGGGGAGTCACCAGTTGCACGGTCGGTGAGCGCCCTCTCCTGGCGCTCCCGGCCGGGCCACTGGAACCGGTCGATCGGCCCGTGTCTGCCTCGCTCGCACGCCGCCATCGACCCGACAGGAGTCCGTGCGAAATCGGACCGAATCATCCGATCCTCGGCGCCTGCGCCTGATGTCGAACGACGAACCTCGTAAACGGCATCATCCGGCGGGTCCTGCAGGGAAGCGATGCCTCGACCGCTTGGTCCCGTCGCTGATGATGTAACCCGACGCCCCCAGACGTTCTCGAATGTCTGGGGGCGTCCTGTTTACCGGGCGTGGAAGGGGCCGGGGTGCCGACACCGGGGGACTCATGCTCGTTTGCGCAGGGGGTGCCCGTCCTGGCATGCTCGCGGCGGCGTTGCCGCGATTCCGGAGCGCGCGTGCGCGCTCGCGCCGCTTCCTACCTCGTCCGTTGCGGCTACGGATGGACGGCGCTGATGGTGCAGGCGTCGGTTCGGAAGACGCGCTTCGCGACCCGGTGGATGTCTTCCGGGGTGAGGGCGGCGAGCCGGGCGGGATAGTCGTCGGTGTGGTCGGCGCCGAGGCCGTAGATCGAGTCGAGTGCGATGTGGGCGGCGCGGGCGTGGCTTCGCTGGGCATCGATGGCGAAGCTGCCGGTGCCGAAACGGATTGCGCGGGCGAGCTCCTCCGGGTCGGGCGGCGCGGCGAGCAGGCGGTCGACCTCGTCGAAGATGCCGGCCTGGGCACGTTCCATCTTGTCCGGGGCCGTGGCGATGTAGATGGAGAAGTAGCCGGGGGCGAGGCCTTCGACGTTCGAAGCGGAGACCGTATAGGCGAGGCTCTGGCGGTCGCGGAGCTCGAGGAAGAGGCGGCCGCCCTGGCCGGCGAGGAGCTGGGAGATCAGCTCGAGGGCGTGGCGATCCGGATCGTCGAGGGTCAGGCCGCGAAAGCCCACCACGAGGTGGGCCTGCGCGCGGTCCTTTATCTGCGCCGACTCCCGGATGCCGATGCCGCGGGCGGGGACGTCGGGGAGCGCGAAGTCGGGGCCGCCCGACGGCATGCCGCCCAGGCGTTGGCTGATCCAGTGGCCGACCTTCTCCGGGTCGACGTCGCCCACGATCGCGACCGCCGCGCGGTCGGCGCGGATCAGGCGCTCGGCGTGGCGGTCGAGGGCCGCGGCATCGAGGGACTCGATCGACTCGCGTTCTCCGAGCACGGTCAGCGAGTAGGGGTGGGCTTCGAACTCGGTCCGCGAGAAGAGCTGGAAGGCACGCTGGCCGAGCCGATCCTCGCGGCGGTCGAGGGCGGCGAGGGTCTCGCGTCGTTCGCGATCGATCTCGGCCGGGTCGAGGCGCGGCTCGAGCAGCGCGTCGGAGAAGAGGGCGAGCGCGGGCTCGAGGCTCTCGGACAGCGTGTCGAGGGTCAGGCCGATCGAGTTCCGACCCGAGAAACCGTCGATCTCGGCGGCCAGGCCCTCGACGCGTCGCGCGAAATCCGCGGCGGAGAGGGAACGCGTGCCGCGGGTCCACATCGCGTTCAGGAAGCGCGTGATCCCGGACGTCGCTTCGGTCTCGGTCAACAGTCCGCCCGGGCAGGCGAGCCGGAGCGTCGCGATCGGGACCTCCGGCCGACGCAGGACGTGGACCTTCAGGCCGTTCGGAAGCGTCGCATCGAGACGCTCCCCCGCGCCGTCCGCCGTCGCGCGAAGCGGCCCGAACCGAAGCGGCGCAGCATCCGGCGCCCGCGTCGCCTCGGCGACACCGAGCGCGTCGTCCGGCGGCGCCTCGGTCGACGACGGAGCCGCCGCGGCGGCGAGACCCTGCAGGGCGGCTTCGCGGAGCGCGGCGCCGTCGAGGGCCTCGTCGGTCGACTCCGGGAGCAGCGCCGCGATCGTGAGTCCCTTCGGATCGAGATAGCGCTGGGCCGCCGCGAGCAGGTCTTGCGGGGTGGCGGACTTCAGGATCTCGAGCGCTTCGGTCTCGCGCTCCCAGCCGCCCCCCATCGACTCGTAGCTGCCGATCCGCGAGGCGAGCCCGGACACGCTCTCGCGCTCGAACTGCTCGCTCGCGAGGAAGTTGACGCGTGCGCGCTCGAGCTCGGCGCGGCCGACCGGCTCGCGCCGCAGCCGGTCCGTCTCCTCGATGATCCGTCGCGTCGCTTCGAGGAGCCGTCCCGCGTCGGTCTCGAAGCCGATCGAGAAGAGCCCGCGATCGAGGGGCGTGTAGGCGCCGGCATCGATCCGGTCGACGAGCGCCGCGTCCTCGCGGATGCGCTGGACGAGGCGACTCGACTCGCATTCGCCGAGCACGTAGGCGAGCAGGTCCAGATGGATCGCCTCCCGCTCCTGGAAGCGCGCCGCGGGCCAGGAGAGGTCGACGCGATGTCCTTCGAAGGGGCGCCGGAGCACGGCGATGCGGATTCCGTCCCCGGGCGGTTCGAGCGGACGCTCGCGCTGCGCAACGCCAGCGGTCGCGTCCGCGAAGAGCCGCTCGATCTCGGCGGCGACTTCCTCGGCGTCGAAGTCTCCGACCGCGACGACCATCAGGTTGTCCGGCGTGTACCAGCGCTCGAAGAAGCGGCGGACCTGGCTGGGCTCGAAGCCGGCGACGTTCGAGGCCGGTCCGAGAATCGGCAGGCCGTAGGGATGGGTCCGGTAGCACTCGCGGAAGGCGAGGTCGCCGAGGACGTGACCGGGCGTGTCGTCGGAGCGTCGGATCTCTTCGAGCACGACCTCGCGCTCTCGGTGGACCTCTTCCTCGTCGAAGACCGAGAAGCGGACTGCGTCGATGAGCACGTCGAGGCCTTCGCGCCAGGAAGCCGACGGCACGGTCGCGTGGTAGACGGTCTGGTCGAAGGAGGTGTAGGCGTTGATGTGGCCGCCGAGGCCTTCGATGTCACCGGCGACTTCGCCGACGCCGCGGCGCTCGGTTCCCTTGAAGAGCATGTGCTCGTGGAAGTGGGCGAGGCCCTCTTCGCCTTCGCGCTCGTCGGCGCTGCCGACGCCGGCCCAGATCTGGAGCTCGACGACCGGCGCGCGGTGGCTCTCGCGCAGCAGCACGGTCAGGCCGTTGTCGAGCACGCGGTGGAGGGTCGCGGGGGCCCCGGAGACCGCCGGGGCCGGGGAAACGCTGGATTCGGAGGGAGTCGAGGCCAAAGCGCCGCGAGCGTACCGGAGGGGTCGCCTCGTCGCTCGCGATCGTCGTGTCCCGGTCAGCGCTAGCGTCCCGCGCATGACGGATCGCGGGCAGGCGAGGGCGGTCCCCGCGCCGGTGGGCGGGGACGACGGGGAGGTCGGGGTCTACCTGCACCTGCCCTGGTGCGAGCGGGTCTGCCCGTATTGCGACTTCGCCGTGCTGGCTGCGCGTCCGCTCGCGCCGGAGGTCGAGGACCGATACGTCGAACGATTGCGGGTCGAGCTGACGGCGCGTGCGCCGGCCTTCGTCGGACGTCCGCTCGCGAGCCTCTATTTCGGCGGGGGCACGCCGGCGCTCTTCCGGCCAGCCTCGATCCAGCGACTCGTCGAAGCCGTCCGCAGCACCTTCCCCGCCGCCGAGGCGCCGCCCGAGATCACCCTCGAGCTGAACCCGAGCACCGTCGAGCGCGAACGCCTGCCCGGCTTCCGCAACGCGGGCGTGAACCGGCTCTCGATCGGCGTGCAGAGCTTCGACGACCGACTCCTGAAGCGTCTGGGGCGGGCCCATCGCGCCGCCGTCGCCGAGGAGACCCTGGCCGCGGCCCGCGCCGCCGGCTTCGACGACCTCTCCGTCGACCTGATCTTCGCCGGGCCGGAACAGACGCCGGCCGATCTCGACCACGACCTCGACCGCGTGATCGCCTTCGCGCCCGAACACGTGTCGACCTACGAGCTGACCTTCGAGCCGGCGACGCCCTTCGGGCGGGCCGTCGCGGCCGGGCGGATGACGCCGCCGGACGAGGATCTCGCGGCAGGGATGATCGAGCAGGTCGAGGCGCGCCTCGAGGGCGCCGGCTACGCGCGCTACGAGATCTCGAGCTACGCGCGGCCGGGCCGGCGGGCCCGGCACAATGCCCGGTACTGGCAGCGGCAGGCGGTCCTCGGCCTCGGCATGGGCGCCCACTCGACCGAGGCCCGGAGCGAGGCACGGCCCCACGGCGCCCGCCGCGCGAATCCCCGCGAGCTCGCGCGCTGGGAGGAAGCGGTCGAGCGCGATCCGTCGGCAGCCGGCGAAGAGGAGACGCTCGATCCGGCGACGGCCCGGGGTGAAGCGGTCTTCCTCGGCCTCCGGCAGCTCGAGGGCCTGTCCGCCCGCGCCTTCGCCGAGGAGTTCGGGGCGCCGCCCCGCGCCTTCTTCGGCCCGGAGATCGAGCGGCTCATCGCGACGGAATGGCTCGTCGAAGGGCCCACGGGCGACCTTCGGCTCTCGCCGGCCGGGCGGCTGCTCGCCGACGACGTCGCCGAGGCGTTCGTGGTTGGGGAGGGCGCCTGACCCTGACGTCTGCGGGCGCCGGGGTTTGACGCCCCAGGAGCCCGGGGGTATTCCTTCGAGGGAGGGTCGGGCCGTCGCCCGATCCGGCGGAGTCCTCCTGTGTACCCCTCGCAGAAGCCGCGGATCCATGGCGCGCCCGAGCCGGTCGAGCTGACCGAGCGACAGGCGAGGGTGCTGCGCGCGCTGGTGGCGGCGTACGTCGGGCAGGCGGGGCCGGTCGCTTCGACGACGCTGTCCCACCTGATGCCGACGCCGCTCTCCCCCGCGAGCATCCGCAATACCCTCTCCGAGCTGCACGAGCGCGGCCTGATCGCCAAGGCGCACGCGTCGGCGGGTCGAGTGCCGACCGCGATGGGCCTGCGGGTCTTCGTCGACGAGCTGCTCGAGATCGGGTTCCTCGGTCCCCACCATCAACGCCTGCTCGATCGCGCCTTCGATTCCGTCGATCCCGGCGCAGCCCCGCGACAGGCTTCGCACCTCCTCTCCGAGCACACCCGCCAGCTCGGCTTCGTGCTCGCGCCGCGCGTCGAGCGCCTGCGACTCAAGACGATCCACCTGATCCCGGTCGCCACCGGTCGGATCCTGGCGGTCCTCGTGGCCGAGAACGGGAACGTGGTCGAGCGGGTGATCGAAGACGAAGGCCCGATCTCGGCGCGCGAGCTCGAGCAGGTCCGGGACCACCTGGCCGAGCGGATCGAGGGCCGGACGCTCCTCGGACTGCGTCGTCTGCTCGAGGCGGAGCGCGAGGGACTGCGCGGCGAAGCGGATGCGTTCCTGCGGCGGGCCTGGCACGTGGGGCTGGCGGCTTGCGACGGGCCCGAGGCGGATGGCGCCGACGACCTCGTGATCACGTCGCGACGCGCGCTGCTCGATCAACCCGAGTTCGCGGAGCCGGAGCGGATCCGCGGGCTCTTCGCGACCCTCGAGACGAACGAGCGGTTGCTCGCGCTGCTCGAGCAGATCGCCGAGGCGGATGCCGGCGAGCGGCGGGTGGGACTGGCGATGTCCCTGGGTACGGAGCTCGGCGAGCCCTCGCTCCGGGACTGCACGCTCGTCGCGGTGCCGTACGGCGGGGGGGCGGGGGCCGGCGCGGCGGATGCCGAGGCCGAGGGGGTTGCACCACTAGGGATGCTCGGTGTGATCGGGCCCCAGCGGATGGACTACAGCCGCGTGATCCCGCTGGTCGGGTACTTTTCCGATGCGGTGACGCGCAAGCTGCTTGCCTGAACCCCGCTCGTGAGTAGATGAGAGCGGTCGCGCGCGCTCGCGCGCCCGAGCTGGATCCGTCCCGATGTGACGGATGACGCTCAACCCGCTCCCCCGGGTGGTCGATCGACCCGGCGAAATGGACGATTCCGCGATGACTGACAAGCCCCACGACGACCTCGAGAACGACGACCAGGCGACCGGGCTGGACGCCGACGGCGAAGACGGTCCCAAGATCGCCGCCAGCGACGAGATGGAGGCGGCTCTCCAGGAGGCGATCGCGTCGAGCGAGAAGCGTGAGGCCGAGCAGAGGGCGGCGGCGGGCGGTGATTCCGGCGGTGGCGCCGCCTCCGCGGACAAGATGACGATCGAGATGCTCTCGCAGGAGCTCCAGGACCTGAAGGGCCTCCACGAGGAGAAGCTCGCCGAGATCGCCGAGAAGGAGGATGCACACCTCCGGCTCCAGGCCGAGTTCGAGAATTTCCGGCGCCGAGGCCTCAAGGAGAAGCAGGAGAGCTTCAAGTTCGGCCACCAGAATCTCGTCAAGGATCTTCTTTCGGCGGTCGATAATTTAGAACGCGCCCTCGAGCACGGGGCGCAGAACGCCGGGGCGGAAGTCAAGGGAATCCTCGACGGCGTCGAGCTGGTGTACCGGGAGATCCTCGGGACCCTCGCGAAGCACGCAGTCCAGGAGATCCAGGCAGAAGGAGCCGTCTTCGACCCGGCGGTGCACGAAGCGATGGGGCAGATCCCGAACGGAGCCGTCCCGCCGAACACCGTGCTGCAGGTGCTGCAGAAGGGGTACGTGATCCACGACCGGATGATTCGTCCGTCGCGCGTCATCGTCTCCCGCGAGCCGACCGCGGAGGAAGCGGCGGCGGCGGGCGGGACCCCGACCCAGGACTAGCCGGATGCCGCGACTCGCTCGCGTCTCCGGAGGGAACGCGAACGAGGGGCAGGGTTCATGAGCAAGGTCATCGGGATCGATCTCGGCACGACCAACAGCTGCGTGTCGGTGATGCTGGGTGATCAGGCGGAGGTCATCGCCAACGCCGAGGGCGCCCGCACGACCCCGTCGATGGTCGCGTTCACCGAGAGCGGTGAGAAGCTCGTCGGCCAAATCGCCAAGCGCCAGGCCGTCACGAACCCGGACCGCACGATCTACGCCGTCAAGCGCTTGATCGGCCGCAAGCTCGAGGCGGAAGAGGTCGCGTCCTTCGCCGCCATCGCCCCCTTCAAGATCGTCGGTGCCGAGAACGGCGACGCCTGGGTCGAGGTCGACGGCAAGGCCTGCTCGCCCCAGGAAATCGCCGCGATGGTCCTCACGCGGATGAAGGAGACCGCCTCCGAGTTCCTCGGCGAGCCGGTCGAGCAGGCGGTGATCACCGTCCCCGCCTACTTCAACGATGCCCAGCGCCAGGCGACCAAGGAAGCCGGCCGCATCGCGGGCCTCGAAGTCCTCCGCATCATCAACGAGCCCACCGCGGCGGCCCTGTCCTACGGCATCGATCAGGACCAGGACCAGAAGATCGCCGTCTTCGACCTCGGCGGCGGCACCTTCGACGTCTCGATCCTCGAGCTCGGCGACGGCGTATTCCAGGTCCTCTCGACGAACGGCGACACCTTCCTCGGCGGCGAGGACTTCGACAACGTCCTCGTCGACGCCCTCGCGGCGCGCTTCCAGGACGAGCACGGCGTCGATCTCCGCCAGGATCCGATGGCCCTCCAGCGCCTCAAGGAGGCCGCGGAGAAGGCCAAGCACGAGCTCTCGAGCACGAGCGAGACGGACATCAATCTCCCCTTCATCTGCGCCGACGACGACGGGCCTAAGCATCTCGTCCACTCGATGACGCGCGAGGAGCTCGAAGTCCTGGTCGCCGAAATGGTGGCCCGGCTGGAAGAGCCCTGCACGACGGCCCTCGAAGACGCCGGCCTCTCGGCCAGCGAGATCGACGAGGTCGTCCTGGTCGGGGGGATGACGCGCATGCCCCTGGTCCAGAAGAAGGTCGAGGAGATCTTCGGTCAGCCGCCCATGAAGGGCGTGAACCCGGACGAGGTCGTGTCGGCGGGGGCGGCGATCCAGGGCGGCGTGCTGACCGGTGAGGTCGACGAGGTGCTGCTGCTGGACGTGACGCCGCTGTCCCTCGGTGTCGAAACCCAGGGTGGCGTGTTCACGAAGATCCTCGAGAAGAACACGACGATCCCGACGACCAAGAGCCAGGTCTTCTCGACGACGGAAGATCACCAGGACGTGGTCCGCATCCACGTCCTGCAGGGCGAGCGCGAGATGGCCGAGGACAACATGACCCTCGGACGCTTCGAGCTCGTCGGCATTCCGCCGGCGCCGCGCGGCGTCCCGCAGATCGAGGTCACCTTCGCGATCGACACCGACGGTGTCGTCAGCGTGTCCGCCAAGGATCTCGGCACGGGCCGCAGCCAGAGTATCGAGGTCACGGCGTCTTCCGGACTCAGCGAGGAAGAGGTCGAGCGGCTCGTCCAAGAGGCCGAGGGGAATGCCGCCGCCGACCAGGCGCTCCGCTCGCTGATCGATCTTCGCAACAAGGCCGACGGCCTGATGTACTCCGCGACGAAGACCCTCGAGGAGTTCGCCGAGGACGTGGACGAGACGGACGCCTCCAGCCTCCGCGCCCAGATCGAGAAGACCCAGTCGCTCGTCTCCGCCGAGGATCCCGACGCCCTCGAGGCAGCCATCGAAGAGCTTTCCCGCCTCTCCTACGGCCTGACCGAGAAGCTCTACGCTGCCCTCGGCGGCATGGAAGACGAGCTCGAGGCGGACCCCGGCGTCGAGTCGCCGGAAGACGAGGGCGACGCCGAGGCCTAGGCTCCGGCCTGGATTTCGTCGGGATTCCGCGCGGGTCCGCGTCACGCGCGTCGCGAGGGACGAATCGCGCGACGGCCCCCCGTGCGGCTTGACACGGACGGATGCGTGACGAGCCTTCCCGGCTGGGATTTGTGATCCCCGCGGGACTCTCGTTCGTCGGGGAGCCCGACAGGCGTCGGCGGACGGAGAGGACAGGCACGTGAGCAAGCGGGATTACTACGAGGTACTCGGGGTCGACCGGGGCGCATCCGAGTCGGACCTCAAGAAGGCCTACCGCAAGCTCGCCATGGAGTGTCATCCGGATCGGAATCCCGATGACGTCGAAGCCGAGGAGCGCTTCAAGGAAGTCTCCGAGGCCTACGCCGTCCTCTCCGACGCGGAGAAGCGCGCACGCTACGACCAGTTCGGGCATGCCGGCGTCGGCGGTCCGGGCGGCGGTCATCCGGGCGCCGGGTTCGAGGACTTCGGCAATTTCGGCGACCTCTTCAACGATCTCTTCGGCGACATCTTCGGAGGCGGGGGAGGCCGCGGGGGCAGTCGGCGGGGTCGCGGGCAGCGCGGCGCCGACCTCCGGTACAACCTCGAGATCACCCTCGACGACGTGCTCGACGGCTGCGAGCCGAGCCTCAAGATCCCGAAGATGCGCAAGTGTGAGCCGTGCAGCGGCTCCGGCGCCGCGGAGGCCTCGAAGGCCGCACGCTGCGGTCGCTGCGAGGGCACCGGCCAGCTGATGTTCCAGCAGGGCTTCTTCCGCGTGAACCGGCCCTGCGATTCGTGCGGCGGGGCGGGGGAGGTCATCACGGATCCCTGCACGACCTGCCGGGGCTCCGGTCGGGTGGAAGGCCAGCAGACGATCCAGGTGAAGGTGCCGCCGGGCGTCGAGCACGGCGCCCGGCTGCGCGTGTCGGGCGAGGGCGAGGCGGGGGTCGCCGGCGGAGAGCCTGGGGACCTCTACGTCGTGATGGTCCTCCGCGATCACCCGCTCTTCGAGCGCGACGGCACCGACCTCCACATCGAGGTCCCCGTTCCCTTCGTGCAGGCCGCGCTCGGCGCCGAGGTCGAGGTCCCGACCCTCGACGGCAAGGTCTCGCTCCAGATTCCGGAAGGCACCCAGTCGGGACGCGTGCTCCGGCTGCGGAGCAAGGGGCTGCCGCCGCTCCAACCGCGGCTCGACCCCGAGCAGGTCAAGAAGATGCGCGGCGATCTCTACGTGCGCGTCTTCGTCGAAGTCCCCACGAAGCTGAATGCGCGCCAACGCGAGCTCCTCGAGGAGTTCGCCGAGCAGACCGGCACCGACGTGAGCCCGACCACCAAGGGGTTCATGGACAAGATCCGCGACTTTTTTTGAGGTTTGTTGCGATCTGGCGCCTTCGTGGCGTCGGGACTTCGGGCGACGCTGTTTAGAGGTCGGGCGCGATCTGGCGCCTTCGTGGTGTCGGGACTTCGGGCGACGTCTTCGTGATGCATCCCACGTCTTCCACACGACGTCGCGGAGCGTCGGCGATCGTCCCCGGCTGATGCGCGTCGAGTTCGCTCGTCGGTGGGTGTCGCCCACCGCGGCGTGAGCCCCCTCGACGAAACCCATCGCCTCTTCGAAACGTCGGATCAGGAGCCGGAGGTGCCCAGATCCGGGCTTCCGGACTAGAATCCGGCCGGCCGGCGTCTGCCGGAACGAGGGGGTGGCGATCTCGATGCGAGCGCGCGGTTTCGGTTTGGGGGGGCTTCTACTGGCGTTCGCGCTCGTGCTGTCGGGCTGCGCGGGCTTCGGGGGCTTCGGGGGCGGCGCCCAGCAGGTCCCTCCGGAACAGCGGGCGGCGTACGATGCCGCGATGGGCAATCTCCCCGCGGACGCCCGCGGCGCCGCCCGGGCGCTGGAAGACTTCGTTCAGCTCTACCCGCGGAGCCTCCTCGCGGACGACGCCCTCGAACAGCTCTCGCAGCTCGCCTTCGCCGCGGGTCGCCAGGAGGAGGGGCGACGCTGGCTCGGGCGGATCCTCTCGAACCACCCGCGCGGGGATCGCGCCGCCGCCGCGCGGCTGCGCCTCGCACAGCTCGAGTACGGGCGCGACAAGCGAACGGCGGCGCGTGCGCTGCTCGATCCGATCGATCTCGATCGACTCTCCCGACCGGAACAGCGCGCCGCGCTCCGTCTGCGGATCGCCCTGTCACGCACGCCCGTCGAGCGGCTCGAGGCGCTGACGGCGCTTCGTGGGCTGCTCGTGGCTGCGGGGCGCGAGGATCCCGATCCCGCGACGGCGGGCCGACTGCGCTCGCGGCTCGATGCGGTCGACGCCGAGCTCGAGCAGCTGACGCGCCGCGCGGCGACGCCGGAGCTCGAGGAGATGCTGCGCTCGCTTCGCGGTCGACCGCCGGCGGGGCTGATGAGCCTCGAGCTCTCGCGACGTGCCCTCGACGCAGGGCAGCTCGATCTGGCGGAGCGAAACCTCCGCAGGAGCGAGGATCTCGTGCGCGGGGAGTTCGAGCAGAGCGAGCTCCGCGTGCTGCAGGAGCGGCTCGTGCGGTTGAACGAGATGGCGCAGGCGGAGGCAGCGCTCCCGCCCCTGCGCGAGCTGGTCGGCCGGCCGCTTCCGCGGACCGAAGATGCGCGCGGGACGATCGGGGTCGTCCTGCCGCTTTCCGGCGACTTCGCCTGGTACGGGGAGGAGAGCCTGCGCGGGATCCTGCTCGCGGCGGATCTCTTCGCCGAAGACGAGGCCGACGTCCTTCCGGCGGGCGATCCCGACGCCTCGCTCGAAGGGGCGATCCGACCGCTTGCCGCACCGGTCCGGCGAAGCGAGATCCGTCTCGTGGTGCGGGATACCGAAGGCGATCCGGCGAAGGCCGCCGGAGCGGTCCGTGAGCTCGCGCGGGACCCCGGGCTGGTGGCGATCCTCGGACCGATCTTCTCGAAGGAGAGCCTCGCGGCCGCGGCCGCCGCCGAAGAGGTCGGCGTTCCGCTGGTCGCGTTGTCGACCCGCGAGGACCTGCCCCAGGAGCGTGCGAACGCCTTCCGGACCCGGACGACGCCCAAGGACGAGGTCGCGGTCCTCGTCGATCACGCCTTCGACGTGCTCGAAGCCAAGCGCTTCGCCGTGCTCTACCCGAAGACGCGCTACGGGCGCGGGATGCGCAAGCTCTACTGGGAAGCGGTCACGACCCGTGGCGGCAAGATGGTCGCCGCGTCGAGCTACGACCCCGAGGCGGTCGACTTCGCGGGCGCGATCCGCGACATGATCGGGTACCGCTTTCTCTCGAACGACGAACGCAAGGCGCTCGACGAGCGCTCGGACATCCTGCGCGCCTCGCGACGGCTCGAGCCCGAGGAGCAGGCGCTGCTCCGGAAGGCGGCCTACGAAGTGCTCGGACCGGAGGGCGATCCGCTCCCGCCGATCGTCGACTTCGACGTCCTCTTCGTGCCCGACGCGGCGGACAAGATCGCATTGATCGCCCCCGGTCTCGCCTTCCACGAGATCAACGACGTCGGTCTGCTCGGACCGTCCGACTGGCTCGACGACGAGCTCCTTCGGGTCGGTCGGCGCCACGTCGCCGGTGCGGTGATCAGCTCGCCCTTCCACGCCGAGAGCGATCTGCCCTTCGTCGTGGAATTCGTCGAGGGATATCGCAATACGTTCGCGGCGGAGCCGGACATGTATGCCGCAGAAGCGTTCGATGCGACCAATCTGGTCCTCGTTCAGCTGTCCGCCGGACGCGACGATCGGAAGGGGGTCCGCGCAGGACTGCTCGACACGCGCGCCTTTCCGGGTGCGAGCGGCGTGCTGACGATCCACCCCGACGGGAACGCGCGACGGCGTCCCTTCCTGTTGCGCGTCTCCGGCCGCCGCTTCCAACCGCTGGACTAGCGACCCGGTTCCAGCGGTTTTCCGCCTCCACTGCAGGCGCGCTGCACGTCCCTCGAAGTGACGGATCCGAACGCTCGACGCGCACGGTTCGACGATTCGCATTCCTACGCGAATTGCCGCTTTCCTGCCGGTTTTCGAGGGTTGCAAGTCGAAACGGGCAGCGGCTTCACTCCCCTCAAGTTACTCCTTGGCCGGCCGTTGTTGATCCTATGGATTGCAGGCCCCCGGCTGATGGACTCCCCGAGGAGCTCCCCGTGCTCGCGCTGCGCGAGTTCGTGGTGTTTCCGTACATGGTGCTCCCGCTCTTCGTGGCGCGCGAGCGATCGATCGCCGCGATCGAAGAGGCGATGGAAGGCGATCGACTCGTCCTCCTCGTCGCGCAGCGGAGCCCGGAGACGGTCGATCCCGATCCCGACGACCTCTACCAGGTCGGGACCGTCGCGATGGTCATGCGCAGCATGCGCATGCCCGACGGTCGCCTGAAGGTCCTCGTCCAGGGCCTCGGCAAGGCCCGCATCGACTCCGTCATCGAACACCGCGACAGCACCTGGGTCCGCGCGACCGGCATCGACGGCGACGCCGAAGGCGCCGACGACTGGACCGTCGAAGGCGAGGCGCTGACCCGCGCGGTCCGCACCCGCGTCGAAGAGCTGCTGCCGCTCAAGAACCTCCCGCCGGAGGTCCTCTCGATCACGACCAACGTCCAGAACCCCGGACGGCTGGCGGACCTCGTGGCCTCGAATCTCCGCCTGCGACTCGAAGAGGCGCAGGAGGTGCTCGAGATCGTCGACCCCCTGGCGCGGCTCCGGAAGGTGGACGCGCTCCTCAAGCGCGAGCTCGAGGTGTCGTCGCTCCAGGCCGACTATCAGTCCGGCACTGCGGTCGAGCCCCAGGACGAGTTCTCCCGCGACCACCGCGAAGCGTTCCTCCGCGAGCAGCTCCGAGCGATCCAGAACGAGCTCGGCGAGGTCGATCCCCGCGCCGAGGAGTTCGACGAGTATCGTCTCAAGGTCGAGGAGGCGAGCCTCCCCGACGAGACCCGCGAAGAGGCCGTGCGCCAGCTGCGCCGCCTCGAGCGGATGCACCCCGACGGCCCGGAAGCCCAGGTCGTCCGAAACTATCTCGACTGGGTCGTGGACCTGCCGTGGGACCGCTGTTCCCCCGACCAGCTCGACCTCGATCGCGCGCGTCAGGTCCTCGACACGGACCATGCCCATCTCTCGATCGTGAAGGACCGGATCCTCGAGTTCCTCGGCGTGCGCAAGCTGCGCGAGGACAGCCGGGGCCCGATCCTCTGTTTCGCCGGCCCGCCCGGCGTCGGCAAGACGAGCCTCGGTCGCTCGATCGCCCGCGCGATGGGACGCGAGTTCGTGCGCGTCTCTCTCGGCGGCGTTCGCGACGAGGCGGAGATTCGCGGCCATCGCCGGACCTACGTCGGCGCGATGCCCGGTCGCATCATCCAGGGACTCAAGACCGCCGGCACGACGAATCCGGTCATGATGCTCGACGAGCTCGACAAGCTCGGCGCCGACTTCCGGGGCGATCCGTCCGCGGCCCTGCTCGAGGTCCTCGATCCCGAGCAGAACAAGGACTTCAGCGACCACTTCCTGAACACGCCCTTCGATCTCTCGAAGGTCCTGTTCATCGCGACCGCGAACATGCTCGAGCCGATCCCGGCGCCGCTCCGCGATCGCATGGAGGTGATCCGACTCTCCGGCTACACGCCCGAGGAGAAGAGCGAGATCACGACCAACTTCCTCATCCCGCGCCAGATCCAGGAGCACGGCATGGAGGAAGACCAGCTCTCGTTCACGAAGAACGCGATCACGAGCCTCTCCGCCGACTACACCTGCGAGGCGGGCGTGCGGAACCTCGAACGCCAGGTCGCGGCGATCTGCCGCAAGGTCGCTCGGAAGCGCGCGGAGGGCGACGAGTCGAAGGCGACGATCAACACCAAGAGCCTCGACAAGCTGCTCGGGCCGCCGCCCTACAAGAGCGATCACGCCTCCGAGGAGGCCGAGGTCGGGCTCGTCAACGGCCTGGCCTGGACCGAAGCCGGGGGCGAGGTCCTCTCCCTCGAAGCGAATCTCTCCCGCGGTCGCGGGCTCCTGCTGACGGGCCAGCTCGGTGACGTCATGAAGGAGAGCGGTCAGACGGCGCTGTCCTACGTCCGCTCGATCCTGGCGGAGATCGGGGTCGACGAGCGCGAGTTCGGTCGCCAGCAGGTCCACGTACACGTACCCGCCGGCGCGACGCCGAAGGACGGGCCCTCCGCTGGCGTGGCCATCGCGACGGCGATCGCGTCCCTCGCGACGGGGGTCGAGGTCCGGGCCGACATCGCGATGACCGGGGAAGTCACGCTGCGCGGGCGGGTCTTGCCGGTCGGCGGTGTGCGAGAGAAAGCGCTGGCCGCGCTTCGCAACGGCATCACCACGATCGTCATCCCCGAGAGCAACGTCGCCGACCTGCGGGAGATTCCGAAGGAGCTGAAGAAGCGACTCGACTTCGTGCCCGTGAAGCACATGCGCGACGTGCTCGACCAGGTGCTGGTGGAGCCCCTCGACTGGCAGCCCCGAAAGCGCGTCTCCCGTGCCGCGAATGCGGGACCGGGCGCTTCGCTTCCGGTCCATGCGAGCGCTCCCGACGCGTCCTCGCGCCGGGACTGAAGCGCGGTCTGTCTCCCATGCTCGGCTGGGCGATCATCGCTGGCGTCGGGATCGCCGGGTTCGTCGTGCTGCGCTCCTGGCGAAAGGACCTGGCTCTCAAGAGCGGCGAGGTCATGGACGTGCGCAACGTCCTGCCGGACGGGCAGGGCGACTGTCTGGTCCGGGTCCTGAGCGAGCGTCTGTACCGCGTCGAGCTCCAGGTCGAAGGGACGCTCTCGTCGGACGAAGCCGCGTCGTTTCCGTGTCGACTCACGGTCTTCCGGTCGAGCGACGACGGCGGCGAAGCCGCCGTGTGGGACGGGACGCGTCCCCTCGTCGAGCTGCTGCCCCTCGCCGCGGGGACTTCGCGCGGACCTTCGGGGTCGCGCCGGGTATGGGGCAGCCTTCCTGTCCTCGAGTTTTCGAGTGATGCGCTCGCGCGGTTTCGTTTCGAGGTCGAGCTGACGGTCGTCGAAGTCGTCGACGGGCGAGAGATCGCGCGGCTCGACAAGGCGAATCTCGTGGTCAAGGAGAACGTCCGCGCGCTGCCGGCGCCGCGGAAGCTCGTCGAACGGGCGGTGTTCGCGAACCCGCATCCCGTCTAGCCCGTTCACGGATTGAGACGTGGACCGCCAAATGCACCCGGCACGCATCGTGCGATGTCGGTCTGCATGTCGTCTACGCCCTTCCTGCGCCGCCCACCTCACTGCCCCAACCCCGACTGTGATTTCCATGCAAATCCAGCCGGTTGGCGATTTCAGAAGAAGGGCTTCTACGA